>CAXBPN010000045.1:0-13675 GCA_963977515.1 uncultured Flavobacteriales bacterium | reverse complement strand
TTGCTAATTCCATAGCTCCTGATGCAATTCCAAGTGCTTGAGATGCAATTCCAATACGTCCACCAGACAAAACACTCATGGCAAATTTAAAACCAAAACCATCCTCTCCTATTCTATTTTCTTTAGGAACTTTTACATCATTAAATAATAAAGTATGTGTATCACTAGCTCTAATTCCCATTTTATTTTCTTTCGCTCCAACCACAAATCCTTCCATTCCTCTTTCAACGATAAAAGCATTAATTCCTTTATGCCCTTTCTCAACATTTGTTTGAGCAATCACTATATAATATGATGCTGATCCACCATTTGTAATCCAGTTTTTTGTTCCGTTTAACAAATAATAATCTCCTTTATCAATTGCAGTTGTTCTTTGTGATGTTGCATCAGAACCAGCTTCTGGTTCCGACAAACAGAAAGCACCAATAACTTCTCCTTTAGCAGCAGGAACCAGATATTTTTGTTTTTGTTCTTCTGTTCCATATTTTTCTATACCCCAACAGTATAAAGAATTATTAACTGACATTACAACTGAACATGATGCATCAACTTTACTAATCTCTTCCATTGCTAAAACATAAGAAACAGTATCCATTCCACCACCACCATACTTCGGATCAACCATCATCCCCATAAAACCTAATTCTCCTAATTGTTTAATTTCTTCTTTAGGAAAACGTTGTTCTTCATCTCTATCAATTACACCTGGTTTTAGCACATTTTGTGCAAAATCTCTAGCAGCATCCCTTACTGCTAAATGTTCTTCTGTTAATTCTATATTCATTGTTTTTTATTTATAAATTTGAAAGGATTACAAAAATAACTTTTTAATCTGATTTTTCAAATCTATGAATATGTATAATGTTATTGGTGTTATGTCTGGCACTTCATTAGATGGTCTTGATATTTGCTATTGCTCATTTTCTATATCTAAAAATAATAAATGGACCTATAAAATTAACACTTCAACTACTATAGGTATTAGTTTAGAATTAAAAACAAAACTTAAAAATGCCACAACTTTTTCAGGGTTTGAACTTGCTTTACTTAATAACGAGATGGGAAATTTTATAGGTCATTCCATAAATCAATTTATTAGAGAACATAACATCAATTCAATTGACTTTATTTCATCTCATGGACATACTATTTTTCACCAACCAGAAAAAAAATTAACCTTACAAATAGGTAATGGAGCAAACATTTCTTCTATCACTAAATATCCTGTAATTTGTGATTTTAGAACTTCTGATTTAGCCTTAAATGGAAATGGAGCACCATTAGTTCCTATTGGGGATCAGTTACTCTTTACTGAATACGATTATTGTTTGAATTTAGGAGGTATTGCAAATATTTCTTATCAAGAAAAAGAAAGAATTGCATTTGATATATGCCCAACAAATATTGTACTGAATAAACTTGCTAACGAACTAGGCAAAGAATATGATGAAAATGGAGATTTTGCAAAATCTGGAAAAATTGATGATAACCTCTTAACTGAATTAAATAAGTTAGCATACTACAAAAAATTGGCACCAAAATCATTAGGATTCGAATGGGTTGAACAAAACATCTTTCCAATCTTAAAGAATTATGAAATATCAATTGAAGATAAATTAAGAACTTTTACAGAGCATATCGCTCAACAAATTTCTAAACAATTAAAAAAAGATTCCACATTACTTATAACTGGAGGTGGAGCTTTTAACCACTTTTTAATTCAACGATTAAAAAAAATAAGTGAGATAAAAATTATAATTCCTTCTGATGAAATCATCAATTTTAAAGAAGCTTTACTCTTTGGCTTTTTAGGTGTTTTAAGATCTAGAAACGAAATAAATTCTTTAAAGAGTGTTACTGGTGCTCGATTTGATAATATTGGAGGATGTATCTATAATGCTTTAGAAAATTAATAAAGTTTAATTATATTTGAGCTTTATTGAAAAAATCGAAAACCAACTTATGAAGAATAAATTGAAACTTAGTGTTTTATCAATCATAACATTATTAATACCTGCAATTACTTTTGCTCAAGAAACTGCTGAAATCGTAGAAAAAACTTTTAGTGATAGAATCAACGAAGTTTTTACACCTATAGTAAATGTAATGGCTGAAGTGGTATTTTGGAAACCTTTTAAATATTTTGTTGATGAATCCAGTCCATTAGCTAATATTCCTGTTGTGGTTTTATGGTTAGTTGTAGGTGCTGTATTTTTTACCATTTACAATAAGTTTATTAATGTAAAAGGGTTTAAACATGCCTTGGAACTAATTCGTGGTGATTATGATGACCCAGATGATAAAGGTGAAGTTTCTCACTTTCAAGCATTAGTAACCGCCCTATCAGGAACTGTTGGATTAGGTAATATAGCTGGTGTAGCTGTTGCTGTTACAGTTGGTGGTGCAGGTGCTACTTTTTGGATGATACTTGCTGGGCTATTAGGAATGTCAACAAAGTTTGTTGAATGTACATTAGGTGTTAAATACAGAAATATTGATGAAAACGGGACTGTATCTGGAGGCCCCATGTATTATTTATCTAAAGGATTAAAAGAAAAAGGAAAAGGAACCTTAGGAAGTATTTTAGCAATCTTCTTTGCAGTTTTATGTATTGGTGGTTCTTTTGGTGGCGGAAATATGTTTCAAGCCAATCAAGCTTTTGCTCAACTAACTAGCCTTGAAGAATTAAGTTTTTTAAGTGAATATGGGGCGTGGTTCGGACTAATTTTAGCTGTACTTGTAGGTATTGTTATTATTGGAGGTATAAAAAGTATTGCAAATGTTACTGATAAAATAGTTCCTTTAATGGTTGGTATTTATGTATTAAGTGCATTAACCATCATTATATTAAATATTGGGAACATTGGTGAAGCTTTTAGTGAAATTTTCGCTGGAGCATTTAGTCCTGACGCTGCAAAAGGTGGTATAATTGGAGTATTAATTGTAGGTTTTCAGCGAGCTGCATTTTCTAATGAAGCTGGAGTAGGTTCTGCTTCTATTGCACATGCTGCAACTAAAACTAATGAACCTGTTAGCGAAGGAATCGTTGCTTTATTAGAACCATTTATTGATACAGTTGTAGTTTGTACAATGACTGCCTTGGTATTAATTTTTACAGGTTATGCACATGAACCCCAAGGCTTAGTTGGTGCTGAACTAACTTCTGCTGCTTTTGAACATGCTCTAGGAGGTTGGTCTCGATACGTATTAGCACTTGCGGCTGTTTTATTTGCATTCTCTACAATGATTTCTTGGAGTTATTATGGTATTAAAGCATGGACTTATTTATTCGGGACATCAAAAGCTGCTGATTATTCTTACAAAGCAATTTTTTTAGTATTTATTGTTGTTGGAGCATCTTCTACTTTAGGAGCTGTAATCGACTTTTCAGATATGATGATTTTAGGTATGGCCTTTCCTAATATATTAGGTCTTTACTTCTTTGCTGGAGAAATTAAAGCTGATTTAGCAGATTATTTTGCTAGAATTAAAAGCGGTGCAATTAAAAAGTTTAAATAATTAAATAAAACGAGTAAATGTGAGTAAGCTTAACGATTACTTTTCTTTTTCTAGAGGGGAAAAAAGAGGTGTAGTTATTTTATTCATCATTATCATTTTATTAATAGTTGGTATTCAATCCATAGACTATTTTAACTTTACTAAAGTAACCGACTTTTCTGAATTCGAAAATGCAATCAATCAATTCGAAAAAGAACGAAACTCAAAATTAGAATCAGAAAAAGCAACAGCCAAAGTAGAATTATTTGATTTTAATCCCAACACCATTTCCGATAGTGAATGGATAAAATTAGGCTTTGAGAATTGGCAAATCAAAACGATAAACAACTACAAAGCTAAAGGTGGTTTTTGGAGAACAAAATCTGATGTGAGGAAAATATATGGATTGGACTCAAATCATTACAATCAATTAAAACCTTTTATTTTATTGCCCGATAATTTTGAGCCTAATTATAATAAGACTCCGAAAGAAGAAGATGTTACTCCAACCTACTTTGAGTTTAATCCAAATACCATATCAGAGTTAGAATGGAAAAAATTAGGCTTTAAAGATTGGCAAATTAAAACCATTTTCAACTATAAAGCTAAAGGAGGAAGTTGGAGTTCTAAAGCAGATGTGAAAAAGATTTATGGTTTAGCTGAAGCTGATTACTTTAAATTAGAGCCTTACATCCTACTTCCTTACAAATCTGAAAAAAAGCAATATTCAAAAAACAAAAATAGTTACACCAAAAAAGTAGATATAAATACTGCTGACGCTAAAGAATTAACCAATTTAAAAGGTATCTATTCTGAAAAATATGCAGCAATCATTATAAAACATAGGGATAAATTAGGAGGTTTTACATCCAAAGAACAATTAAAAGAAGTTTGGAACATGACTGAGGAAACCTACAATGGTTTTATCAATCAAGTTATAATAGGTAAGTATGAACCTAAAAAAATAAATATTAACTCCTCCTCCGCTTCTCAACTTCAAGAACATCCATATATTGATTGGAAAACCGCCAATGCTATTTACAAATTCCGAAAAGCAAATGGAAACTATCAATCGGTTAAAGACATCAAAAAAATCCATCTTATAAATGAGGAAACTTACATTAAAATTTCTCCTTATTTGACCATTAAATAACCTAGTGTTTGTTCTTACTATTTCAAATCGTTAATTTCGATTTTTATAATTCCATTATTTTCCAATAGTAACTCCTAATGCAAAGAATATACAGCTCACATTGGGCAGATTACGAACTCATTGATGCTGGTAACAATAAAAAACTAGAACGTTGGGGAAATACAGTTACCATTCGCCCAGAACGAAATGCCTACTTTACTCCCATCCTCTCAGAAAATGATTGGGCTAAAAAAGCAGATTTTGAATTTGTTGAAGAATCTTCCAATACTGGCTTTTGGAAGACTTTAAATAAAAATGCTTCAAAAAATTGGCAAATTGAGTTTAAAAATTGTGTGTTTAATCTTCAATTAACAAAATTTAAACACATTGGTATTTTCCCCGAACAAAAAATAAACTGGGATTATTTAATCGCCAATTTAAAACAAGATGGCAAACTTTTAAACTTATTTGCACACACTGGTGGCTCTTCTTTAGTTGCTAATTCTATTGGAGCTAATGTAAACCATTGCGATTCTGTTAAACAGATTATTACTTGGGCTAAAGAAAACATGGAAAGTTCAAATTTATCTGATATTCATTGGATTTTAGAAGATGCCCTTAAATTTTCGAAGCGTGAAGAAAAAAGAGGTAATAAATACGATGCAATCATAATGGACCCTCCAGCATACGGAATTGGAGTAAAAAAAGAAAGGTGGAAAATTGAAACATTATTTCCCGAATTAGTAAAAACAGCTAGTCAAATTTTAACTAAAAAAGGTTTTTTAATTATAAATACTTACTCTCCAAAGTTAGGTGAGCAAGAAATAAAAGAAACGGTAGTTAATTATTTCCCAACAAAAAAAGTAGAAATTAATAAGCTTTGTATAAAATCGACTACGGGTAAAATAATTGAATATGGAGAATTAACTAAAGTCTATTAAAGGTTATTTGATTAATCGAATTTATATCCTAAAATTGTAAAACATTAAAAACAAAACATAAATGCTTGCTGAAACTATTAAAAAAGTAATAAGAGATGTGCCAGATTTTCCTAAACCGGGTATCATTTTTAAAGACATTACTCCTATCCTTTTAGATGCTGAATTAACTCGAAAAATAGTTAATAACATGGCTAAAAGTTATGAAAATCAAAATATTGATGCAATTGTTGGTATAGAAAGTCGTGGGTTTTGGTTTGGAATAATGCTGGCAAACAAATTAGACATCCCTTTTATTCCCATTCGTAAAAAAGGAAAACTTCCATATAAAACAATGTCATATAAATATGATTTAGAATATGGAACTGCTGAAGTTGAAATTCATGAAGATGCCTTACAAAGTAACTGGAATGTTTTAATTCATGACGACTTACTAGCAACTGGTGGTACTGCCGTAGCCGCAGCCGAATTAATTAAAATGCAAAATGCAAATGTTGCAGGCTTTAGTTTTGTAGTAGAGTTAGATTTTTTAGAAGGCAGTAAAAGTCTTTCAAAATATTCTGAAAATATTAGTAGTTTAGTACACTTTTAAAAAAATAGCAAAATGAATTTTGATTACACAGAAAATCAGCAAATGATTGCTGACATGATAAGAGATTTTGGAGAGAAAAATATTCGCCCAAAAATGATGGAATGGGATGAAGCTCAAACATTTCCAGTAGAATTGTTTAAACAACTAGGAGAGTTAGGATTGATGGGTTGTGTTGTACCTACTGAGTATGGAGGTTCAAACATGCCTTATAGCGAATATGTAACTGTAATTTCAGAAATATCAAAAATATGTGGTTCTATTGGTTTATCAGTAGCAGCACATAACTCTTTATGTACCAACCATATTTTAATGTTTGCTAATGAAGAACAAAAGAAAAAGTGGTTACCAAAATTGGCTACAGCAGAATGGATTGGTGCTTGGGGTTTAACTGAACACAATACTGGTTCGGATGCTGGAGGAATGAATACTACAGCAAAACAAGATGGTGATTATTGGGTACTAAATGGAGCTAAAAACTTTATTACTCACGCTATTTCTGGAAATATTGCGGTTGTAATAGCTCGTACTGGTGAAAAAGGAGATTCGCATGGAATGACTGCTTTTGCTATTGAAAAAGGAACTCCTGGGTTTAGTTCAGGAAAAAAAGAAGATAAATTAGGGATGAGAGCTTCAGAAACAGCTGAGTTAATTTTCACTGATTGTAGAGTTCATAAAGATAATATTCTTGGAGAAGTTGGAGATGGATTTGTTCAAGCAATGAAAATTTTAGATGGAGGTAGAATTTCTATCGCATCTTTAGGGTTAGGAATAGCTAAAGGTGCTTATGAAGCGGCTTTAAAATATTCTAAAGAAAGAGAACAATTTAATCAGCCTATTTCAAATTTTCAGGCAATTGCATTTAAACTAGCAGATATGGCTACTGAAATAGAAGCTGCTGAATTATTAATATTTGAATCTGCAGATTTAAAAGACAGAAAGCAACCTGTGACTAAAGTTTCTGCAATGGCAAAGTATTATTCATCAGAAGTTGCAGTTAGAGTTTCTACTGATGCTGTCCAAATATTTGGTGGATATGGTTACACTAAAGAATTTCCAGCAGAAAAATACTATAGAGATTCTAAACTTTGTACAATTGGAGAAGGTACATCTGAAATACAAAAATTAGTAATTTCAAGAGAAATTTTAAAGTAAGTTTGTATTTAAAGAAAATATACATAAATTTGCGTCCCTTAAAAAAATAAAATTATACAAAACACAATGATAGTAATACCTATAAAAGACGGTGAAAACATCGAAAGAGCTTTAAAAAGATACAAGAAAAAATTCGAAAGAACTGGCGTTGTTAAAGAGTTGAGAAGTAGAAAACAATTTTTAAAGCCTTCTGTTGTAAATAGAGCAGCAATGATTAAAGCTGTTTACATCGAGAAATTAAGAAAAGCAGAAGAGTAAGCTATATTCTTCCTTAAAATATTTGTAGTTTGTTTTGATAACTTTTTTTATAAAATAACGTTACTAAAGCAAACTACTTTTTTATGCAATATATTTCATCTTTTTGCGATTACCTACTCCATCAAAAAAGATCTTCCACTCATACAATTGTTGCATACAGAAAAGACCTAGAACAATTTTCAACTTTCACCGATTTTCAATATTCAATTTCTGATATTACTGAGGTTAACTCTATCATTATTCGCTCATGGATAGTATCACTATTAGAAGAAAATATATCAACAACAAGTATCAACCGAAAAATTTCCACTTTAAAAACATTTTTCAAATACTTACAAAAAAATGAAATTGTAAAAGACAATCCTCTCTTAAAAATTATATCACCAAAAGTAAAAAAATCACTCCCTGTATTTATTAGTGAAAAAGAAACGTTCGCCCTTTTAGAAAAAGTTCCTTTTGAAAATACATTTGAGGACAAACAAAATAAATTAATTATTGAATTATTATATTCTACCGGAATTAGATTGTCAGAATTAATTGGAATCAAACTAAATTCAATTGACTTAAATAATCTCACACTAAAAGTACTTGGTAAAAGAAACAAAGAAAGAATTATACCTATAAGTAATAATTTAAAAAAAGAAATAGAAAACTTCTTAATTCTTAGACAAAATTTAAAATCTGATAATACTTATTTATTTTTAACAAAAAATAACAAAAAATTATATCCAAAGTTTGTATATAGATTAGTTAATACCTACCTTAGTATGGTCACAAAAATCACAAAAAAAAGCCCCCATGTTCTTCGACATACATTTGCAACTCACATGTTAAACAATGGTGCAGATTTGAACACAATCAAAGAAATATTAGGGCATTCAAACTTATCAGCAACACAAATATATACACACAACACAATAGATAAATTAAAAAATATTCATAAACAAGCTCATCCAAAAGCTTAAAAACACAAGGAGGAAATATGAAAGTAAATTTAAAAATCACATCCGTACATTTTGATGCAGACAAAAAATTAATCGAGTTTATTCAAGAAAAAGTTGACAAGTTATCTCAATTTTATGATAAGATTATCGATGGAGAAGTAGTACTAAAAGTAGAAAACAATCATTCAACAGAAAATAAAGTTGCGGAAATCAAATTATTAGTTCCTGGTAATGACATCTTTGCTAAAAAGCAATGTAAATCATTTGAAGAAGCAACAGACTCTGCCGTAGAAGCACTTAGAAGACAATTAAAAAAACATAAAGAAAAACTAAAAAATGTTTAATTAAAAAAAAACAAATTTTTATTTGAATAATATAAAATCTTTTATACATTTGCAGACCTTTTAAAAGAGGTCTGTTTTTGTTAACAGAAAAGCCGATGTAGCTCAGCTGGCTAGAGCAGCTGATTTGTAATCAGCAGGTCGTGGGTTCGAGTCCCTCCATCGGCTCCGTTCTTTAAAGATATAGTATTTCGTTGGGGGAATACTCAAGCGGTCAACGAGGACAGACTGTAAATCTGTTGGCTACGCCTTCGTAGGTTCGAATCCTGCTTCCCCCACAACAAAAAATTAGCGGGAGTAGCTCAGTTGGTAGAGCGTCAGCCTTCCAAGCTGAGGGTCGCGAGTTCGAGTCTCGTCTCCCGCTCTTTTTTAAACTTATATCGGTATTAGCCGATGTAGCTCAGCGGTAGAGCACTTCCTTGGTAAGGAAGAGGTCACGGGTTCAATTCCCGTCATTGGCTCTAAATATAGATAATAGTGTAAATAATTAATTTAAATATAAATAAAGTAAATAAATCAAACATCATGGCTAAAGAAAATTTTGACCGTTCAAAACCTCATTTAAACATAGGAACTATAGGTCACGTAGATCACGGTAAAACTACATTAACCGCTGCTATCACAACTGTATTAGCGAAAGCAGGATTATCAGAACTAAGAGATTTTGCTTCTATTGATAATGCTCCTGAAGAGAAAGAAAGAGGTATTACAATTAATACATCTCACGTTGAATATTCTACTGCAAACAGACACTACGCTCACGTAGATTGTCCTGGTCACGCAGATTACGTTAAAAACATGGTAACTGGTGCTGCTCAAATGGATGGTGCTATTCTTGTTGTTGCTGCAACTGACGGACCAATGCCTCAAACTAGAGAGCATATCCTTTTAGGAAGACAAGTTGGTATTCCTAGAATTGTTGTATTCATGAACAAAGTGGATATGGTTGATGATGAAGAGTTACTAGAATTAGTAGAAATGGAAATTAGAGAATTATTATCATTTTATGAATATGATGGTGATAATGCTCCTGTAATTGCTGGATCTGCTTTAGGTGGATTGAATGGTGAAGAAAAGTGGGAAAAAACAATTATGGAATTAATGGATGCTGTTGATTCTTATATTGAAATGCCTCCAAGAGATGTTGAAAAAGATTTCTTAATGCCTGTTGAAGATGTATTCTCTATTACAGGTAGAGGAACTGTTGCAACTGGTAGAATTGAAACAGGTGTTATCAATACTGGTGATTCTGTTGATATATTAGGTATGGGTGATGAAAAATTATCATCAACTATTACTGGAGTTGAAATGTTTAGAAAAATATTAGACAGAGGTGAAGCAGGAGATAACGTTGGGTTATTATTAAGAGGTATTGAGAAAGCTCAAATTAGAAGAGGTATGGTTATCGCTAAACCTGGTTCTATTACTCCTCACTCTGAATTTACAGCTGAGATTTATGTATTGAAAAAAGAAGAAGGTGGACGTCACACTCCATTTCATAACAAATACAGACCTCAATTCTACATTAGAACTACAGATGTAACTGGAGAAATATTTTTAGAAGCTGGAAGAGAAATGGTAATGCCTGGTGATAACGTATCAATTACTGTTAAATTAATCGTTCCTGTTGCAATAAACAAAGGTTTAAGATTTGCGATAAGAGAAGGTGGTAGAACAGTTGGTGCTGGTCAGGTTACTGAAATTATCAAATAAAAAAAAGAATAATTAAGGCAACTAAAGGTGTTCCAAATCCGGGACACCTTTCTTGTCTTAATAATGTTTACGGGTGTAGCTCAATTGGCAGAGTAGTGGTCTCCAAAACCATTGGTTGGGAGTTCGAGTCTCTCCACCCGTGCAAAGAAAATTAAACGAGTAGGAAAAAGATGCTTAATGGGAGTTCGTCCCGATAGCTATCGGGACTCCACCCGTGCAAGAAAAATATATTATGGCAAAAGTTGGAACATACATACAAGAATCTGTTGATGAACTTTTTAATAAAGTTTCATGGCCGACATGGGCAGAACTTCAAAATAGTGCTGTAATTGTAATGATTGCGTCTGTAATCTTTGCACTTATCATTTATGTAATGGATACTTCATTCAGTAATTTAATGAAATTGATTTACGATTTATTTTAAAACGAGACATGGCAGAGAATAGTAAAAAGTGGTATGTAGTAAGAGCCATTAGTGGAAAAGAAAATAAAATTAAAAAGTACATTGAAGATGAAATTCATAGAAATGGCTTAAATGATTATGTTTCACAAATATTAATTCCAACAGAAAAGGTTTACCAAATTAGAAATGGTAAAAAAATAAATAAAGAGAGAAGTTTCTTTCCTGGATATATATTAGTAGAAGCTGATTTAGTTGGAGAAGTTCCACACATTATCAGAAATGTAAATGGTGTTATTGGTTTTTTAGGTGCTGAGAAAAGAGGAGACCCTTTGCCATTAAGAATTTCTGAAGTAAATAGAATATTGGGGAAAGTTGATGAATTGGCTGAGAGTGAAGAAGAAATGACAATACCTTATGTTGCTGGAGAAAACATCAAAGTTGTTGATGGACCATTTAATGGTTTTTCTGGAACAATTGAGAAAATAAATGAAGAAAAGAGAAAATTAGAAGTAATGGTAAAGATTTTCGGAAGAAAACAACCATTAGAGTTAAGTTTTTTACAAGTAGAAAAAGAAAGTTAAAAGTGTAATTAATCGTAGGAGTCTCATGCCTATAAAGCTTCCAATTGAGACGAATACAAACTAAATAGTAAGTAAAATGGCTAAAGAAGTAAGCGGATTAATTAAATTACAAATTAGAGGAGGAGCTGCAAACCCATCTCCACCAGTAGGACCTGCATTAGGTGCTAAGGGTGTGAATATTATGGAATTTTGTAAGCAATTTAATGGTAGAACTCAAGATAAAGCTGGTAAAGTATTACCAGTTGCAATTACGGTTTATGCTGATAAATCTTTCGATTTTGTAATCAAAACTCCTCCAGCTGCCATTCAATTAATGGAAGCTGCTAAAATCAAAAAAGGTTCTCCGGAATCTAATAGAGTAAAAGTAGCTTCGGTTACATGGGATCAAGTTAAAGCAATTGCTGAAGACAAAATGTCTGATTTAAATTGTTTTAAAATTGAATCTGCCATGAGAATGGTTGCCGGAACAGCAAGAAGTATGGGAATAACTGTAAAAGGACAGTTCCCAGCTTAAATTGACAAATTAAAATTGTTTTAAACAATGGCAAGGTTAACAAAAAATATGAAAGATGCTTTATCAAAATTTGATTCTGAAAAAGAATACAATTTAGGTGAAGCTGCAAAAATTGTTAAGGATATTACAACTACAAAATTTGATTCATCTGTTGATATAGCTGTTCGTTTAGGGGTTGACCCTAGAAAAGCTAACCAAATGGTTAGAGGAACAGTGGCCTTACCTAACGGTGTAGGTAAAGATGTTAAAGTTTTAGTATTATGTACTCCTGACAAAGAAGCTGAAGCCAAAGAAGCTGGTGCTGATTATGTAGGTTTAGACGAATACATTGAGAAGATTAAGGGCGGTTGGACTGATATTGATGTAATCGTTACTATGCCAAGCGTAATGGGTAAAGTAGGTGCTTTAGGACGAGTATTAGGCCCAAGAGGTTTAATGCCAAATCCTAAATCGGGTACTGTTACTATGGAAATTGGTAAAGCTGTAGCAGAAGTAAAAGCTGGTAAAATTGATTTTAAAGTAGATAAGTTTGGTATTATTCATACTACAGTTGGTAGAGCATCTTTTGATTCTCAACAACTTACTGAAAATGCAAAAGAACTTCTTCAAACTATTATCAAATTAAAACCAACTGCTTCAAAAGGAACATATGTGAAAAGTGTTACACTTTCAAGCACTATGAGTCCAGGAGTTAAAATTGAACCTAAATCATTAACGGTTTAATAAGTGATTAACTTATAAGATAGTAATTATGACAAGAGAAGAAAAAAATCAAGCTATTGAAGTATTAACTGAAAAGGTTAATAATGCTAACGTATTTTATTTAGCAGATATAGCTGGATTAAACGCTGAAAGTTCGTCAAAATTAAGAAGGTCTTGTTTCACTAATAATATTCAAATAGAAGTTGTAAAAAACACCGTATTAAGAAAAGCTCTTGAAAAAGCTGAAGGTGATTACGAAGAACTATATGATACATTAAAAGGAAATACTTCACTTATTTTTGCAGAAGCAGGAAATGCTCCAGCAAAATTAATTAAAGATTTTCGTAAAAAAAGTGAAAAACCTTTATTAAAAGGAGCTTTTATTGATCAAGCAATATACATCGGTGACGAAAACTTAGATTTATTATCATCTATTAAATCTAAAGAAGAACTTATCGGAGATCTTATTGCATTACTTCAATCTCCAGCTAAAAATGTTGTATCTGCTCTTCAATCGAGCGGTGGCAAATTAGCCGGAATTGTAAAAACACTTTCAGAGAGATCTGAATAAAAAATAGTACGCACTCAATTTATAATAATTAAAATTTAAAAATTTTTAAACTCAAATAAAATGGCAGATTTAAAAAAACTTGCAGACGAATTAGTTAACTTAACAGTAAAAGACGTTAACGAATTAGCTGGTATATTAAAAGACGAATATGGTATCGAACCTGCTGCTGCTGCAGTTGCAGTTGCTGGTCCAGCCGCTGGTGGTGGAGACGCTGCTAGCGAAGAAAAAACAGAATTTGATGTAATCCTTAAAGCAGGAGGTCAATCTAAATTAGCTGTTGTTAAATTAGTAAAAGAATTAACTGGTTTAGGCTTAAAAGAAGCTAAAGAATTAGTT
>CAXBPN010000044.1:0-13757 GCA_963977515.1 uncultured Flavobacteriales bacterium | reverse complement strand
CGTTTTCAAGCTCCATTAAATCTATAACCCGATTAACAACAGTTTGAGCAACTTCTTCTACTGTTTTAGGTTGACTATAAAATGACGGAGTAGCAGGGCAAATAATTCCTCCAGCTTCAGTAACAGTTTTCATATTGTTTATATGAATTAAATTATAAGGTGATTCCCTTGCAACTAGAATTAATTTCCGTCTTTCTTTTAAAATCACATCAATTGCTCTGGTTAATAAATCGTTAGAAATACCATTCGCAATTCTCCCTAAAGTTCCCATCGAGCATGGAATAACTACCATTGTATCGTATTTAGCCGAACCAGAAGCAAAAGGAGCATAAAAATTATTTTTTTCGTAAAATGTAAAAGGGTAGTTTTTATATTCTTGGTTTCCTAATTCATGTTCCCAAACCGTTTTTGCATTATCACTCATTACAATTCCAACCTCAATGTTATTGTCTATTTTAGATTGTTGAAGAGTTAAAAAGTCAAGTAAAAGTTTAGCATAAATACTTCCCGAAGCTCCTGTTATTGCTATAATTATTTTGCGTGTATTCATTTTAGTTGTTTTTAGCAAATTGATACCGAACTGAGAAATTTAAATCTAAACTATACCAACCTCTATTAAACAACTTATTTAAAATTCCAACTTGTTGATCGTAGTTTTCAAAATCACGAATTGGAACAAGGGAGTTTTTAGACCTTAAATTAAAAATAAAGTGGTCGTTAATTTTATAGTTGATACCTAGAAAGCCTCCAAAATCAAAAGATTTAAAAGGATAGTTACCCGTATTTCTTTCGCCAAATTCATCACTCATTGAATAACTTAAGAATTTGCTTGCATATAAACCACCTTCGAATAAAAACTTTTTATAATGATAACGTAAACTTAGCGGAATTTCGATATAATTAATATTCAAGTTAAAAGCATCAAAGTCATTTTTGTCTGGTTGAGGATTTTTCTTACTGCCTTTATTAATATAATATATTTCCAGTTGAGTAGAAATATTTTCTGAGAAATTCGTGTTTGTAAATCCACCCACAATAAAACCTAGTTTATTGTAACCTCCATATCCATCACCTTCAACTTGAGCTCCACTAATACCAGCCATAACTCCAGCATTAAATATTTGAGCGTTTATAGTTAGGGTTGAAAGTAAAATGAATAAAAAGGTTATGATAAGTTTCATTTTGCGAAGTTACGTAAATCTCCAGTTACTTTTTTGAAAGTAATTTTTCAACTAAATTTGGTAATCCTTTACTTGCTAGGTCTTTAATGATAATGAGGTTAGTATCTTGTTTTGTGTAAACTTCTTTCGGGTCAATTAGGTAAATTTTACATTCTGGAGGAACAAAATCTATTAAATTAGCAGCAGGATAAACATTTAATGAGGTTCCAATTATAATAAAAATATCTGCTTTTTCGCAAATAGATGTTGCAACCAACATATTGGGAACTTCTTCTCCAAACCAAACAATATGAGGGCGGAGTTGAGATCCTTTTTCACAAAAATCACCGAGATTTAATTCATGTGATTTTATAGGATAGATTTTTTGAGTTAACTCACTTCTCGATTTTAATATTTCACCATGAAGGTGTGTTACATTTTTTGAGCCAGCTCTTTCATGAAGGTTATCAATGTTTTGGGTAATTATTGAAACATTGAATTTTTTTTCAAGCCTTGGTATGCATAAATGAGCTTCATTTGGATTGGCATCCAACACTTGTGTTCTTCTTAAGTTATAAAAATCTAAAACCAGTTTAGGATTAGTACCCCAAGCTTCAGGTGTAGCTACTTTTGACACGTCAAAATTTTCCCAAAGACCATCAGAATCTCGAAAAGTTTTAAGACCACTTTCAGCACTAATTCCAGCTCCAGAAAAAACAACTATATTTTTCATTAAATAATGCAATTTTAGATTGATAAATATATAAAAATATTGAGAAAAACACCTCTGTGGATTCGTAATATTATTGTTATTTTTACCAGTTCGTGAATTGATAAATAATGGGAAAAACAAGGAAAGAAATAGATGCGTTAGAGTATCATGCTCAAGGAAAACCAGGGAAGATAGAGGTTGTCCCGACAAAGCCTTACAGTACGCAAAGAGATTTGTCTTTAGCATACTCTCCAGGAGTTGCTATTCCGTGCTTAGAAATTGGAAAGAACCCAGAGGATGCATATAAATATACAGCAAAAGGAAACTTGGTCGCTGTAATTTCAAATGGTACGGCTGTGTTAGGTTTAGGTAATATTGGTGCTTTAGCATCTAAGCCTGTAATGGAAGGAAAAGGATTGTTATTTAAAATCTTTGCTGATATTGATGTGTTTGATATTGAAGTTGATGCTTCAGATGTTGACTCTTTTGTAAATACAGTAAAAGCTATTTCTCCCACTTTTGGAGGAATAAATTTAGAAGATATTAAAGCTCCTGAATGTTTTGAAATTGAAGAACGCTTAAAAAAGGAATTGAAAATTCCTGTTATGCACGATGATCAACATGGAACTGCAATAATTTCTTCTGCCGCAATGATTAACGCCGTTGAATTAGCTGAGAAAAAAATTAATGAGATAAAACTCGTTGTAAGTGGTGCCGGTGCATCTGCAATGTCTTGCTCAAAACTATATGTATCGTTAGGTGTAAAAAAAGAAAACATTGTAATGATTGATAGTAGTGGGGTTATAAGAGCAGATAGAAAAGAGTTGTCACCATCTAAAAAAGAATTTGCAACAAAAAGAGATGTAAATACCCTTGAAGAAGCTTTAATTAATGCAGATATGTTTTTGGGATTATCTAGAGGGGGTTTACTAACGAAAAAAATGGTAAAGACGATGGCAAACAATCCTATTGTTTTTGCTCTTGCCAATCCAGATCCAGAAATTTCATATAAAGATGCAATTGCATCTAGAAAAGATATAATAATAGCTACGGGACGGTCAGATCATCCTAATCAGGTAAATAATGTTTTAGGATTTCCTTATATCTTTAGAGGAGCATTAGATGTAAGAGCTACTTGTATTAATGAAGAAATGAAGCTGGCAGCAGTTAAGGCTATTGCACATTTAGCAAAAGAAACAGTTCCTGAAGTTGTAAATGAAGCCTACGATGAGAAAAACATCATTTTTGGGAGAGATTTTATAATACCTAAACCATTAGATCCAAGGTTATTAACGACAATTGCTCCTGCGGTAGCAAAAGCGGCTATAGATTCAGGAGTTGCTCAAAGTACTATTTCAGATTGGGAAGATTATAAAGAAGAACTTTCAAAACGACTAGGGTTAGATAATAAGTTATTGAAAAATATAACTGAACGAGCAAAAAGACATCCTAAAAAAGTAGTGTTTGCTGAAGCAGATAATTATAAAACTTTAAAAGCTGCTCAAATTGTTAATGATGAAGGAATTGCAAAACCAATTCTTTTAGGGAAAATCAAGAAAATAAATGAAATAGCAGCAGAATTTCATTTAGATATTGAAGGTTTAACAATAATTGACCCCCGTAGTTCTAAAGAAGAAGCTAGAAAAGATAAGTATGCCAAACTTTTATTTGAAAAGAGAAAAAGAAGAGGAATAACTCTTGTGGAAGCAAGAGATATGGTGCGTAGTAGAAATTATTTCGGTTCTGCAATGGTTGAAATGGGAGATGCCGATGCACTAATTTCTGGGTTGACACGTAATTACAGAAATACAATTAGACCAGCATTACAAGTAATAGGTACAGATGAGGATGTAAGTAAGATTGCGGGAATGTATATTTTATTTACGAAACATGGACCATTCTTTTTTGCAGATACAACTGTAAATGTTAATCCAACAGCACAAGATATTGTTGATATTACATTATTGGCGTCAAAAATAATTCAACGATTTAGAGTTACACCAAGAATTGCATTATTGTCTTACTCTAATTTTGGATCTTCAGAAGAAGAAGATGCGATAAAAATGCGTGAGGCTGCAAAAATTTTACATACTAAACACCCTGAATTAGTGGTAGATGGAGAAATTCAAGCAAATTTTGCTTTAAATAGAGAGTTAAGAGATGAAATTTTTCCATTTTCTGATTTAGCAAGAAAAAATACAAACACATTAATATTCCCCAACTTATCATCAGGGAATATAGCCTATAAATTAATGCAAGAGATGGCAGGTTTCGAATCTATAGGTCCAATTTTGTTAGGAATGAAAAAGCCTGTCCACATTCTTCAATTAGGAAGTTCGGTTAGAGAAATAGTAAATATGGTTACAATTGCGGTTGCAGATGTACAAACAAGAAAATAAATGATTGCACAAATAAAAGGTAGATTAATAGAAAAAACACCCACTTACGTTGTTATTGATTGCAACGGAGTAGGTTATCATTTAAACATATCATTAAATACGTTTTCTAAAATAGGAGACGGCGAGTCTTGTTTACTTTTTACTCATTTTGTAGTTAGAGAAGATGCACAATTACTTTATGGATTTAAAGAAAAGAGTGAACGAGAATTATTTAGATTATTAATATCCGTATCTGGAGTAGGATCAAGTACGGCAATGATGATTTTATCTTCTTTATCTCCTGATGAGACGAAGAATGCCATAATGATGAGTGATGTAAATACACTCAAGAGCGTAAAAGGAATTGGAGCAAAATCTGCTGAGCGAATTATTGTTGATTTAAAAGATAAGATTGGTAAAGTTGAACATTCAGATAATATATCTATGTTTTCAAACAATACAATTAAGGATGAAGCGTTAAGTGCACTTGTAATGTTAGGTTTTTCTAAAGCACCAGCAGAAAAAGCATTGACTAAAATATTTTCACAAACATCTGATATTACAGTAGAAGAACTTATTAAAAGAACATTAAAAAATCTTTAATAAGTTAACTTGGTTTGAAGATTACAAAAACGACATATAAAAACACATTTACAGTTTTATTATTAGCAACTATCATTTTAGTTGCTAATAATATTTTCAATCCAACCTTTACAAAAGCTATTCCTCATAACAATATTTTAGCGTTTCCATTAGATAGTCCAGAAATTGATTTGCCGTTCCCTTTTAAAGATGGGCTAGGCGGTCCTGACGATGACAATAATGGAGGATTGTATTTAGAAAATCCATCTAATGTTGAGTCTGGTTTTGAATATGACCCAGAAACGGGAAGCTATAACTATTCTGAAAAAATTGGAGATAGATATTATAAATATCCAACTTATATGGATTTTGAAGAATATATCAATTATGATGCAAAAAAATCGATGCAAAAGTATTGGAAAGAAAAAGCGGCAGCAGATGATATAAATCAAACGAAAGGATTTAGACCAAGTTTAACGATTAAAGGGAAAGCATTTGATAGAATCTTTGGTGGTAATACCATCGATATTAGACCGCAAGGATCAGCTGAACTTTCTTTTGGAATTAATCGATCATCACGTGATAATCCTGCATTACCAGCAAATCAAAGGACATCAACAACTTTTAATTTTGATCAAAAAATCCAACTAAATGTAGTTGGTAATATTGGAGAGAAATTAAAATTATCTACAAGTTACAATACAGAGGCAACATTTGATTTTGAAAATCAGATGAAGATAGAATACACTGGCTATGAAGATGAAATAATTCAAAAAATTGAAGCAGGAAATGTTTCCTTACCGCTTAAAAGCTCCTTAATTACTGGAAGTCAAACACTTTTTGGGATAAAAACTGAATTAAAGTTTGGACGGTTGTATGTAACCAGTGTTTTATCACAAGAAAAAGGAGAGAAAAAAGAAATAAACGTTCAGGGAGGAGCACAAATACAAGAATTTGAAAAACAAGCTTCTGAATATGAAGAGTATAAACACTACTTCTTATCTCAATATTTTAGAGATACTTATGAAAGTTCTTTATCGACACCTCCAGTTGTAAACTCAAGAGTAAATATTACAAAAGTTGAAGTTTGGACATCTAATGTGAATAATTCAGTTACCAATACTAAAAACATTATTGGATTTATGGATTTAGGAGAAGGAACTCAAAACAATATTTACAATAATACGTTAGTTTCGGACGCTAATCCAGCACCAAATGCAAACCAACCTATAAACACTTCTAACAATTTATACGGTAATATTACAGGCGGTTATCCAGGTTCTAATTTAATACGAAGCTTTGTTGATGCTAGTGGAGAATTAGAAAATATAGGATATGAAAATGGGATCGATTTTGAAAAATATGAAGACGCTAGATTATTAAACCCTTCAGAATATAAAATACATCCTCAATTGGGGTATATCTCTTTAAATTCATCAGTTCAATCTGATCAAATTTTGGCAGTAGCATTTCAATATACTTATGATGGGGAAGTTTATCAAGTTGGTGAATTTTCAACTGATGGTATTGCAGGGCAAGATGCATTATATGTGAAATTATTGAAAGGGACAATTTTGAGTACTGATTTACCAACTTGGGATTTAATGATGAAGAATGTTTATTCTTTAGGAGCCTTTAATATTTCTCAAAACGATTTCTATTTAACTATTGATTACTTAAACCCTGCAACAGGTGTTGAAATTCCATTTATTCCTGATGGTAATTTAAATGGATTACCTATCATTAGTGTAATGAATTTAGATAGGCTAAATTCAATTAATCAGCCTAATGCTGATGGAGTTTTTGATTTTATTGACGGAGTAACAATTAGTGCTTCTAATGGGCGTGTTTATTTTCCCGTTCTTGAACCTTTTGGTTCTCATTTAAGAAGTAAGTTTACCGATCCAACTTTAGGAGAGAAATATGCTTTTGACTCTCTTTATGTAACCACTCAAACATTAGCCCAACAAGATGTAGCTAAAAATAGATTTGTAATAAAAGGACAATATTCTTCTTCTTCCAGTTCTGATATTTCCCTTAACTCATTAAATATTCCCCAAGGATCAGTTGTTGTAACAGCAGGAGGAGCAACCTTAACTGAGAATGTTGATTATACAGTTGACTATAATTTAGGACGAGTAAAAATTATAAATGATGGGATTTTACAATCAGGAACACCGATTAAAATATCTTTAGAAAGTCAATCATTGTTTAATATCCAAACCAAAACCATGATGGGAACAAGGTTAGATTATAAAATTAGTGATAAATTTAACATTGGTGGTACAGTTATTAAATTATCAGAACGTCCATTAACCCCAAAAATTAATATTGGAGATGAGCCTATTAATAACACTATCTGGGGACTAGATTTAACCTATACAAGCGAAGTACCTTTATTAACTAGATTGGTCGATAAATTACCAATATACAGTACCAAAGAAAAATCAACGATTACTATTGAAGGTGAGTTTGCTCAATTAAGACCTGGAAATCCATCTGCAATATCTAAAAGTGGAACGGCTTACTTAGATGATTTCGAAGGGAGTCAGTCAACGATTGATTTAACCACTATTTCGCAATGGAATTTAGCGAGTACACCTCAAGGTCAGCCAGATTTATTTCCTGAAGGAGAAGGACAATTATCAAATACACTAGCTTATGGTTTTAATAGAGCAAAATTAGCATGGTATGTAATTGACCCTCTATTTTGGAGAAACGACTCAAGAACTCCTGAACACATTAAAAATGATCAAGATATGCAATCTAATCACTATATGAGAGAAGTGTTGCAAACGGAGGTGTTTCCGAATAAAAGTCAAACAAATGGGATAATTACTAATATGCCAATTTTAGATTTAGCTTTTTACCCTAAAGAAAGAGGGCCATACAATTTTGATGACGGTTCTAGCGTTGGTTCTGGTATTGCTCCAGATGGAACACTTATTAACCCTACAAATAGATGGGGAGGGATGATGCGAAAAATTGAAACAACCGATTTTGAATCTTCAAATGTTGAGTTTATACAGTTTTGGGTAATGGATCCATTTAATGATGAAGATGGTAATCCAAATCATGGAGGAGGTCAATTATATTTCAATTTAGGAAATATATCAGAAGATATATTAAAAGATTCTAGGAAAAGTTTTGAGAACGGATTACCAATAGGACCAATTGATTATTCAACAGGTGAAAATACAAATTTAGTAGATACAACTGTTTGGGGGCGTGTTCCAAATGTTCAAGCATTGGTAAATGCTTTTGATAATACTCCATCAACAAGAGTTTATCAAGATATTGGTTATGATGGATTAAACAATGCTGATGAGGCTGCATTATTTGGAAATAGTTTTGGAAGCGACCCCTCTGCTGATGATTATCACCACTATAGAGGTTCTGATTTTGATGATAATAGCACTAATATTTTAGAACGATATAAGAAATTTAACAACCCAGAAGGTAACTCACCTACTTCTGATCAATACACAGAAATCTACTCTACTTCAGCAACTACAAGACCAAATGTTGAAGATATTAACTTAAATAATAATCTAGATTTTAAAGAAAGCTATTATCAATATGTTGTTAATCTTAATCCAACCCAAGTAAACCCTTCCAATGTGGGTAATAATTATATTACAAATGTATTAGAAACTTCGGTTAGAACACCAAATGGAGAAACACGAAATATTAGATGGTATCAATTTAAAATTCCGATTAGAGAGCCAGAAAGAGTTGTAGGAAATATTCAAGATTTTAAATCAATACGATTTATGAGAATGTTTATGAAGGGGTTTAATGAAGAGGTTGTATTAAGGTTTGCTCAACTCGACTTAGTTAGGGGAGAATGGAGAAAATATGATGGAAGTTTATTGAGTTTGGGAGATTATATTGGTACTGATGATAATGAAACGTCTTTTGTTATTTCGGCAGTTAATATTGAAGAAAACAGTAGTAAAACTCCTGTAAATTATGTTATACCTCCAGGTATATTAAGAGAAATTAACCCAAATCCATCAACAAGTACTAATGGCTTAAATCAATTAAATGAACAAGCCTTAGCTTTAAATGTTTCAAACTTGAAAGATGGAGATGCTAGAGCTGGATACAAAGTAATGGACATCGATATTAGAAGGTATAAACGCTTAAAAATGTATATACATGCAGAAGAGAGTAATACTGCTGTGCCTTTAAAAGATAATGACCTTACTGTGTTTATTAGAATGGGAACGGATTTTAATAACAATTTTTATGAATATGAAGTTCCTTTGAAAGTTACAGCTCCTGGTTTTTATAACCAAGATTCTGAATCAGATCAATATGAAGTTTGGCCAGAAGAAAATGATATAGATTTGGCTTTTTCTAAGTTAACAGATTTGAAGCTGAAAAGAAATACAAAATTATCTGACCCACAAAGTGGAGTGATAATTAATAAGATCTTTGAAG
Organism: uncultured Flavobacteriales bacterium; assembly: GCA_963977515.1. GTDB lineage: Bacteria > Bacteroidota > Bacteroidia > Flavobacteriales_E > Vicingaceae > Vicingus. The sequence goes on along the minus strand of CAXBPN010000044.1, from coordinate 4,479 downwards.
AAGATGATGGGAAAAATAAAATTAAAGTAAAAGGAAATCCAAATTTAGCAGAAGTAAAGGTATTTATGATTGGTGTTAGAAATAATAAACAATCACCATTAAACCCAACCGATGATGGTATGGAAAAAACGGCTGAAATATGGGTAAATGAATTAAGAATGGGTGAGTTTGATAATGATGGAGGGTGGGCTACTCAAGCAAGAATAACAACTCAAATTGCAGATTTAGGAAATATTACGCTTGCAGGTAATTATAGTACACCAGGTTTTGGTAGTGTTCAGCAAAAATTAAACGAAAGACAAATAGAAACTCGAAAAGGATATGATTTATCTGCGAATGTTGAATTAGGAAAGTTTATTCCTGAAAAGGTTGGAATAAGTGTTCCGATGTATTATAATGTTTCTGAAGGACGTGTTACCCCTCAGTATAATCCTTTAGATCCAGATATAGAACTTAATCAATTGTTAAATGATGATCAATTTTCTGAAAAATATAAAGATTCGGTAAGAACCAGAACAGTTGAATTTTCTAAAAGAACAAGTATTAACTTTACTAATGTTAGAAAATTAAAACCCAAAGGTCAAGTTAAATCTCACTTTTATGATGTTTCAAATTTGTCATTTAATTACGGGTATTCTATTTCATATTTTCATGATATTGATAATCAGTTCGATACTAAAAAGAATTATAAAGCCGGAATAGCATATTCATTTAGCAATAACCCGAAAAACTTTGAGCCTTTTAAAGATAGTGAGATAGGGAAGAAAAAAGCATTTAAATTTATTAAGGATTTTAACTTTTATATCGCACCAAAACAATTTTCTTTTCAAACCGATGTGGATAGAATGTATTCTGAAAGACAACAAAGAAATAATACAGGCTTTGATTTTGAGTTGCCAACCTATTATCAAAAGTACTTCTATTGGAATAGAATTTACTCACTAAAATACGATATAACTAAAGCGTTAAAATTTAACTTTAATGCAGCAAATAAGGCAACAATAAATGAACCTTTAACCGCTAATGGTAGGGTAAATAAAGAATTTACAGAGGAGTATCAACAATGGAAAGATACCGTTATGCAAAGCTTTAGAGAATTTGGGATAAACACTAATTATAACCATAGTTTTAATTTTAATTATGAAGTGCCAATTAGTAAACTTCCTTTTCTTGATTTTATAACCTTATCAGCACAATATGCTGGTAGTTACGATTGGCAGCGAGCTCCAATTGGAGCAGATAGTTTAGGCAATACAATACAAAACTCGAATTCTACTTCATTTAATGCTCAATTAAATATGGGTAAATTTTATAACGAATTTGATTTTATCAAGAAAATTGAGAAGCGATCTACAGAACGACAACAACGGAGAGCCCAAAATCGAATGAAACCAAATAAAAATAAAACTCAAGCAGAAAATGCAATAGCTAAGGGTTGGAAACCTGGAATTGCCCCAGCATCAATAGAGTTTGATTTGAAAAAATTTAAAGATAGCGATACTACTAAAACAGAAATGTGGAGAAAGAAATTACCGTTTAAACCTTTAGATCATGTAATGCTGTTGTTAATGAGTACAAAAAATATTTCAGGAACTTACACAAAAACGAGAGGGACAATTTTACCAGGGTATAATCAAGAATCAGATATTTTAGGGTTTAATCCTAGTTTTTCAGCTCCAGGATTTAATTTTGTTTCGGGTATTCAAGAAGAAAACTTTGCAGAAGCTGCAGCAAGTAGAGATTGGTTATTGCCAAACTCATTTTTAATGTACACCTATAATAATACATATAGTGAAGATTATAACCTTAGAGCAACCTTACGACCATTAAAATCATTGAGAATACAATTAAATTTAACAAGAAATTATTCTACCAACATAAATCAACAATTTTTTTGGAACGATTCTTTAGAAACAAATGGTGCTTATGATTTCCCTGCACCTATAGAAACAGGAAGTTTTAGTATGTCTTACATGACTGCATTAACAGCCTTTTCATCAGATGAAGAGGGAACTTGGAATTCTGATGTTTTTGATGCTTTCTTAGAAAAAAGAGAAATTGTATCTCAAAGATTAGGTAGTCAAGATCCAAACTCATTAGGGTTTGTGGGTGATTATAGTGATGGATATAATGGAACCTCTCAAGATGTACTAATACCTACTTTTTTGGCGGCATATTCTGGTAGGAGTGCTGATAACATATCCCTGAAATCGTTTCAAAAATACATCCCTATTCCAAACTGGAGGATTACTTATGACGGTTTAGAAAAAGTACCACTAATCAATAGAATATTTAAAAAATTTGGAGTGAATCATTCCTATTCTTCAAAGTTTAATGTTAGTTCATTTACATCTAATTTAACATATCTGGAAGGTGGTTCAGCTAGAGATATAAACAATAACTTTATTCCTCAAATGCAAATTTCTGCAGTGTCAATTTCAGAGCAATTTAGTCCATTAATGGGAGTAGATATGACATTAAATAATAATATGATTCTTAAAGTTGAATATAAAAGAGATAGAAATGCATCGCTTAGTTTGTCAAATAGTCAAATTACAGAGATTAAAGGTAAAGAATGGGTATTGGGTACGGGTTATAAATTTAGAAATATTAGAGTACCGTTTATAAAACGGAGAATACAAAGTGATATAGATACACGAATTGATTTCTCGATAAGAAATAACAATACCATCATTAGAAAAATTGTTGAAAAGGTTAATCAGCTAACTGCAGGTCAAAGAATTTTTTCAGTTAAGTTTACTGCGGATTATAAAATTAGTCAAAAACTTAATTTAAGGTTGTTCTACGACTTCATCTCTACTAAGCCATTAATTTCTACCTCTTTTCCTACCTCTAACACAAATGCAGGATTTAGTTTAAGATTTAGTTTAACTCAATAGTGGTTAATAAAATATGGCTTATAGAAGATAAATAATTGTAAATAATAAATACCTTTATCACGGTAATTAAAAAATAGAATTAAAATGAATATTCCAGCAAATTTAAAATACACAAAAGATCACGAATGGATTCAAATTGATGGCGATATAGCTACAATTGGAATTACAGACTTTGCTCAAGGAGAATTAGGTGATATTGTTTATGTTGAGGTAGAAACAGAAGGAGAAACTTTAGCACACGAAGAAACATTTGGTACAGTTGAAGCTGTTAAAACGGTTTCTGACTTGTTTATGCCTATTTCGGGAGAAGTGATTGAATTCAATAGTGAATTAGAAGCTCAACCAGAGGTAGTAAATAATGATCCTTATGAATCAGGATGGATGATAAAAGTAAAAATGTCTGATATGTCAGAAGTAGAGGGTTTACTTTCTGCTGATGATTATCAAAATTTAATAGGATAATCAAAAAGTATATATACTTATTGCCTGCTTTAATATGGTTGTTAGCCATATTAATTTTAAGTAGTTATCCCGGTAATAAAATTCCTGCCGCACCATTTTTTGGGTTTGATAAAGTAGTGCATATAGGCATCTATTTTATATTGTCATTATTAATGATGTTTGGATTTTGGGTTTCAAATAATAAAGAAAACTTAACATTTAAATTGATGATAAGTACTATTGTTTTTGGAATTTTGTTTGGAGGAGTTATGGAAATCTGTCAACATTACATCTTTATTAATAGAAGTGGTAATTGGTATGATTTTATTGCAAACAGTATTGGTGCTATTAGTGGGGTTGTATTATCTCCTCAACTATTAGAATTACTACCGTTAAAAAGATGATGAAATAAAAATGATAATTCATTTAAAAAATTATTAATTTTAGACTTAAGAAATTTAAAGATATGGAACCGAAAAAAAATCCAAAAGCTGATTTAGAACAAATAAGAGGAACCTTCTTAGCGGGAGGACTTTTAGCGTCTATGGTTATAATTTACTTATTAGTGAATTTAAAATTTTATGATGTTAAAGCAAGTGAGCTTGGTCAATTAGTTGTAGATGAAATGGAAGAAGAGATTATTCCTATTACACAACAAAATACACCACCACCTCCGCCACCACCTCCACCAGCAGCTCCAGAAGTTATTGAAATTGTTGAAGATGATGTTGAGGTTGAAGAGATTGAAATGATTGATACTGAAGCTGATGCCGAAACAATAGTTGAAGAATTTGAAGTTGTTGAAGAAGTTGTTGAAGAAGAAATATTTACAATTGTAGAAAGTATGCCAGAATTTCCAGGAGGAGGGCAAGAAGCTTTGTTTAAGTATTTACAGAAAACAATGAAATACCCACAGATTGCAAAAGAAAATGGAATACAAGGAACAGTTTTCGTGAATTTTGTAGTTGGTAAAGACGGTAAAATTAGAGATGCTAAAATTTTAAGAGGCGTTAACAAAATGTTGGATGAAGAAGCAATAAGAGTTGTTAAAGCAATGCCTTCATGGAAACCTGGAAAACAAAGAGGTAAGCCTGTTTCGGTTTCTTATAACTTACCAATTAAGTTTACATTAAGATAA
>CAXBPN010000043.1:0-13799 GCA_963977515.1 uncultured Flavobacteriales bacterium | reverse complement strand
ATAGTTGGTCGTGTAAAGAATATTCTAACCGAAGATGATGAATAAAAGCAACCTCTTTATATTATTACTAACAAATTTATTCTTCTCATGTTCTTACAACACAATTGAAGAAGAAAAAGAGAACCTCCCTACTCCAATAATTATTGATAATGGTGGCTTAGAAGCAACGATAACATACACCAATTACACCAAGAAAATAATAGATAAGAACTGTATTTCTTGTCATTCAGCATTTGGTTTAAATATTGCTCCTCACCTAACAACTTATACCCAAGTTAAAGATATGACTAATGCTGGGAGATTAAAAGCAAGGGTAATTGATGAAATTCCAACACGGATGCCTACTACTGCAAGCCTACCTCAAACTATAAAAGACACCTTACAACTATGGATTAACCAAGGTGCTGCAGAATAATAATTATTTATAGGTTTCTCTAATTTTCTCAAAAACATCAACAACAGCAGGACATATTTCTGTGTTTTTCAACGATAAATCTAATATTTGGTAAAAACGTTTCCTATTGGTGTGTGGATATTCCCTACAAGCTGTCGGGCGACTTTCATATACCATACAATAGTTTTCGTAATCTAAAAACGGACAAGGAGCTTCTTTTAAAACATAATCTCCCACATCATCTTTCAATAAATATTGAGCAATAAAAGCAGAAGGCTTTATTTTTAAATGTTTTGCCAAACGATCAATGTCACGCTCATAAAAAGTAGGACTTGTTGTTTTACAACAGTTTGCACAATCCAAACAATCTATTTTTTCAAAAACTTCATCATGAGCATTATGAGCAATTGTATCTAAACTTTTTGGCTTACTTTTCTTCAGCTTTTTAGTTACTAATTGATTTTCAACTTTATTCTTCTCTCCTTTTTCTAATTTGGATCTTAATTCTTCATTCATAAATCAACATTTAATAGCCCTTGTCATTTCTCTTTTTCCAGGAGGCCCAGGTAAATTTTCCACCGTAAAACCAACCTCTTTTAAGGTTCGTTTCACAATTCCTTTCGCACAATAAGTAACTAAAATACCATTTGGTTTTAACATTTTAAAGACTTGCTCAAACACCTCTTTACTCCATATCTCAGGTTGAACTTCTGGTCCAAAAGCATCAAAATAAACCAAATCAATCTCAGATAAATCAACATCCTCTAATATAGATTTATTGATTTTTGTTAAATTAAAACAGGTTGAAATTTTATTTCGTTCTTCCCAACTACAATTATGAATTGATAAAAATAATTCTTGCGATGATTCTTTTATAACGTTGGTATAATTTAATTGTTCTATCAATTCTTTTTTTAATGGATATAACTCAACACTATTATAATCTATATGTATTTTGTTCTTTTCAGCATATATAGAAGTTAGTAAAGCATTTAAGCCTGTACCAAAACCAACTTCTAAAACTGATAGATGTTTGGTTGAAAAGTATTTTAGTCCAGCATCGATAAAAACATGGTTAGCTTCTTGAACTGCCCCATGTATAGAATGGTAAGTTTCATCTAATTCAGGAATAAAAAGCGTGTGTGAGTTATCGTTGGTTAGTTTTATTTCTATTTTCATGTAAGGATGTGATATCAATCATGTCTATTGATATGATAAATAAATATTTTTACACAAAAATAAACGATTATGGTTACGCAAGCAGATTTGGATAGAAGTATTTCTTACAAAGAGTTTTTTAATTTGGTAGAAAAATTAGCCAAAGAAGGCGGAACAACTGGAAATAATAAAAGTCAAGACTATATAGATTATACTAAGCTAAATTATAGCCGTATGAAGCGAGTTTTTAAAACTACACTCCCTTCAAATGAAGTAATAAATACTGTTGATTGCTTAAGCGATAAATTAATTTGGGTTGTTTTAGCTGAAAGTTGGTGTGGAGATGCTGCTCAAAACTTACCTGTTATGGCTAAAATTGCAGAAACCAACCCAAACATTACTCTTCGAGTTGTGTTGAGAGATGATAATCCTGATTTGATGAACCAATACTTAACCAACGGAGGAAAATCTATACCTAAATTAATATGCTTAGATGAGAATTTAAATGAGTTAGGTACTTGGGGACCACGCCCTAAATTCCTACAAGATTGGTTGTATAAAGAAAAAGCTAATCCGACAATGGAAATGAGTGAATTAAAAGAACAATTTCAAGTTTGGTACACTAAAGACAAAGGGCAAACCTTACAACGAGAAATGATTTTACTTTTAAAAGCTTGGTTAAACAAAGAATGTATTAGTATCTAATCTTCTTTTTTTGTTTCTTCTTTTGGTTTAAAAAAATACTTTACCTGCATTTTAGATTTAGGAGGAGATTGTTTGATTTTCCAATAGGCATCTTCATCATCCTCTTCATCATCCTCATCCCAAACATGAACTACTTTTTGTGGTCCTTGTTTTCTATAATAGATGGCTAAAACAACTCCTGATATAAAACCCCAAAGATGTGCTTCGAAAGATATATTCAATTTTATTGGAAAAACTCCCCACACCATACTTCCATAAACCAACACAACAAAGAATGAAAGTGCTATTAATTGTTTATTTCGTCTAATAAAACCACTAATCATTAAAAAAGAAAATAACCCATAAATTAAACCACTTGCACCTGCATGGTATGCTTCACGAGCAGAAATCCATGTCCAAATTCCACCCATTAACACAATCCAAATAATAACTTTTAATGCTATCTCTTTATAAAAGTAAAATAATGATGTGCCTAAAATTAATAAAGGAATAGAATTGTTAAATAAATGGTTAAAATCTCCATGAATAAAAACTGACAAAATGATACCTGATAAATTTTCAACTTTTAAAGGGAAAATTCCATAATGAAACCAATTGTAATCAAAAACATACTGTACAACATGAACTATACTTATTGTTATAACAAAAAGTAAGGGGTAAAAAAGAGCATTAATGAGTTTATTTTTTTCGTATTTATCCAAATCAATTTATAACTAGCTATTTCTATACCATTGTAATTATGTCAGTTATAATTTTGTTAAATTCTGTTAACAATTAGTAATTTAAACCAAAAGTTTTATATTTTTGAGTTAAATTCAATTCTTATGAAAACTCAAGTTGTATTAATCACTCTTTTATTTAGCTTATTAACTATCCAAGGTTTTTCTGCAAATGGAGAAACTGAGCAAGCTGACAATAAGAAAACTACTAAAACAAAATACGACTACAACTTATTTAAGATGTTTTCTTTAAATGCCACTAAAACTGCCAATACAGATTCTACAAGTATTAAAAATTCTGCATTACCAATAGATAGAAAAAAGGATTAATCATCTTTATTTTATTCCTCTTTGCTTCTTTATATTAGAAAAAGCTTCCTGTACTTTTTGAAATTTCTCTTTTGCTCCTTTCTGAAATTCTTCTCCTAAATGACTTACTTTATCTGGATGATATTTAACTGCCATTCTACGATAAGCCTTTTTGACTTCATCATCAGTAGCATTTTTATCAATTTCTAATATTTTATAATCTCCATCAACCTCTTTAAAAAACATTGCTTTTATCGAAGCGTAGTCATTTGCTCTAATCCCTAAATAACTTGCAATTTGATTAATTATATTTAACTCAGAAGTATGAATTTCTCCATCAACCGAAGCTACACCAAATAGAAGATGTAATAACTGTAGCCTTGCAGGATACATCGTATAAGCCTTAATTTGCAAACAAACATCTTGTAGTGGAATATCTTTCTTTAATATTTCTCTTAATGCTAATAAATGCTCTTGTGTTTGTTCAGATCCAAACTGCTTCAAAAAATACTTTTTAACATAATCCAATTCAGATTTAACAACTTTTCCATCTGCTTTCATTACAGCAGCAATTAAAACTAACAAACTCACTCCAAAATCGCCTGGTTTAGTTCTTTTATATCTTTGATATGCTGTTGTAGGTTCTTCCCCAGTTTTAAATGCAGTATCAATTGCAGAACCAACTGCAAAGCCTACTACAGCACCTATTGGACCACCAAATGCCCAACCTAAACCACTACCTATCCATTTTCCAAACTTTGCCATTTAAATAAGATTTAAACCTCAAATGTAATAAAACTGATTTCATGTAAATTTTATTTTTATAATTAATAAATATTTTAAATCTTCGCAGCTGCAAATATGTCAGCTATAAAAACATTTAAAATAATTCCTCCAACAATAAAAAGTGGTACTATTTACTCGTTTACGACTGATAGTGAGGTAAATTATGAAGTTCGTTTTGGCAGAAAACAAGACAACATTTTAAATGCGACTATTGTTTTTGGTGTAACTAATGAGGAATATGATGGAGAAGAATATAGCATTACCAATAAGGGGGAAGTATATAAAGTTATGGCAACCATTGTAGAAGTTGTTCGTTTATATAAGGCTGAACATCCTAATGTAAATTCATTTGAATTTACCGGAGAACAAAGCGATAAAGAAAAAAATAAAAATAAAAATGTTCGTTTAAGGCTCTATTCTCGGTATATTTCGCAAGTTTTTGATAAAAATTGGAAAACAACTTTTACCGATGATAAAATCATAATTAAAAAAACAAACTAAGTGTTTTATTTTTATTTTAAAATGAATTAAAATTTTAACGAATAATTAACAGTTAAAAAATGTTAAAAAAGCAACATTATTAAAATATCTACGTTAATAGAACTGACTAATTTAGATTAAATACAAATAATAAAAGTTTTGCATGGTTTTTGATAATTGAAAGGTATCAAAACTTTATAGACAACAACAAACATGAGACAATTAAAAATTACACAGCAAATTACCAAGAGAGAAAGTAAATCTTTGGAGAAATATCTTCAAGAGGTTTCGAGAGAGGGTATGATTACTGCTGACGAAGAAGTAGAATTGGCACAAAAAATTAAAGACGGTGACGAGTTTGCTTTAAACAAATTGGTTAGAGCAAATTTACGTTTCGTTATTAGTGTGGCTAAACAATATCAAAATACGGGGTTAACTTTAGAAGATTTAATTAACGAAGGTAACTTAGGTTTAATTGAAGCAGCTAAAAGATATGATCATACCAAAGGATTTAAATTTATTTCTTATGCAGTATGGTGGATTAGACAAAGTATATTAAAAGCTGCTGCTGATAACTCTAGAACTATTCGTTTACCTCATAATAGATTAGGTGAGATACAAAAAATCAACAAAGCTTCTAGTGAATTTGAACAAACTATGGAACGTGAACCAACTGATGAGGAATTATCAGAAATATTGGACATGGATTTAGAAAAAGTTCAGAATTCAAGAAAAATGTCTAAAAAACAAGCTTCTCTTGATGCACCTATGGCTAATGATGATGACAATAATAGTTTAATTAGCGTTATAGAAAGTAATGGAACACCTGCCCCTAGTGATTCATTAATTCACGAATCATTATCTACAGATATTGAAAGAACTTTATCTTACTTAAAAGGTATGGAAGCAGAAGTTATAAGATTGTTTTACGGTTTGAGCGGAAGAAAGGAAATGACACTTGAAGAAATTGGAAACCATTTTGGATTGACAAGAGAACGTATTAGACAAATAAAAGAACGTGGATTAAGAAGAATGAGAAGATTATCAAGAACAAACAATCTTCAAACTTACCTTTAAAAACCGTTTTTTATCTTAAAAATAAATAACTTTAAGCACCTCAACTGAGGTGCTTTTTTTATACCTCAAAAGTGAAAAACTATGCAAGAATTAACGAGTGACTTTTGGATAAATCGTTACAAAGAAAAAACTACAGGATGGGACATTGGTCATATCTCTACCCCATTAAAAGAATATTTTGATCAGTTAACAAACAAAGATTTAAAAATTTTAATACCAGGCTGTGGTAATGCATATGAAGCTGAGTACTTATTTAAAAATGGATTTAAAAATATTTTTGTAATTGACTTCTCTCCTATTGCTTTAGAAAATTTTAAAAAGAGAACGCCTAATTTCCCTGACAATCAATTAATTTGTGACAATTTTTTTAAACACAACAGTAAATATGACTTAATTGTAGAACAAACTTTTTTTTGTGCGATAACTCCTAATTTAAGAACTAATTATGTTAAGCATATAGCTCAGTTACTAAATGAAAATGGCAAGCTAGTTGGGCTACTTTTTGATGATAAATTAAATGATGATAAACCTCCTTTTGGTGGAAATAAAGAAGAATACTTAAATTACTTTAAATCCGATTTCACTATCAATAAAATGGAGCCAGCGTATAATTCAATCTCACCAAGAATGACCAAAGAGCTTTTTATTAATCTTTCTAAAAAATAGTGTTTCACACATTAAAATATACTCTTCTATTTATTTTAACTTGTTTTACTTTTTTAAACCTTGTAGCACAAGTAACATATATCATAGAAGAAGACTCTGAAAATTTTTATTGTGCAAATGGTATTGAGGTTGACTCTTGTAATTATCATCTTTTATATGATGAGGCTTACAATTGGATGAATACACCTTATAAATATGCTGGAAATACAAAAAAAGGGATTGATTGTTCTGGTTTAATAAAAAATATTTATAGTCAAATTTACAACCTGAAATTAAGCGGAAGTTCAAATTACATCTATGCTCAAACTAAAGAGATAAATGATAAAAGCCAACTAAAAGAAGGTGACTTACTATTTTTTAAAATCAATAAAAAGCAAATTTCACATATTGGCATCTTTTTAAAAGATGGCTATTTCGTTCATTCTTCTGTACATAAAGGTGTTACAATTAGTAATTTAAACGAGAAATATTATCAAAAACATTATTTTACCGCTGGTAGAATTCCATAAACAAAAATTATGCTGTCAAATTTAAAAGTAATAGAATTAGCCAGTGTTTTAGCTGGTCCAAATGTAGGGATGTTTTTTTCTGAGCTAGGTTCAAAAGTTATAAAAATTGAAAACAAAAAAACAGGAGGAGATGTTACTCGTAAATGGAAACTTGCCAATGAACCCAAAGAAAATAAAGTTTCAGCTTACTTTTCGTCAGTTAACTGGAATAAAGAATACCTTTTTCTTAACCTAACAGAAAAAGATGATCGAGAACAAGTATATGAGTTAATTAAAACTGCAGATATTGTTATTGCTAATTTTAAACCTGGTGATGATAAAAAGTTAGGAATGGATTACCAAACCTTAAAATCAATTAAATCTGACATCATTTTTGGCGAAATAAATGGTTACGGAGCATCTAATAAAAGAGCTGCTTATGATGTTGTTTTACAAGCAGAAACAGGTTTTATGTCGATGAATGGAACACCAGATAGTGGACCAGTAAAAATGCCAATTGCATTAATTGACGTTTTGGCAGCTCACCAACTTAAAGAAGGACTGCTATTGGCTTTATTAAAAAAAGAAAAAACTGGACAAGGTTCAAAAGTAGAAGTTTCTCTTTATGATTCTGCTTTAGCATCATTAAAAAATCAAGCTACAAATTGGTTAATGAATAATCATATCCCTCAACCTATTGGCTCTTTACACCCAAATATTGCTCCTTATGGCGAGACATTTATAACAAAAGACAATAAAAAAGTGGTACTTGCAATTGGTAGCGATAACCAGTTTCACAAATTATTAGAAATAATTGGAGCAAATGAGCTGATCAACAACTCATTATATAGTTCTAATCAACTTAGAGTAAAAAATAGGACTCAACTCGACAAAGATTTATCTCCTTATTTTAAACTTCAAAATAGAGAAACATTGATGAGTCAATTTATTAAAATTAATATTCCTGTTGGCTCTTTAAACAACTTAAAAGAAGTTTTTGAAGATGAGAATGCACAAGCATTAATATTGGAAGAAGAAATTGATGGAATAAAAACTAAAAGAGTAAAAACAGGCATTTTTAAAATTAGTTAGACCTATTTTTTTAGGTAGTGATGTATTTTTTTTAATAACTTTTTAGCCTCCTCCTCATTTAAGTCAATTGCAAAAGGCACAATATTTTCTTCTATTTTAAACGACAACGTATATTTGTTAATGTTCCAATAAGAAGTGTTCATAGATTTAAAAAAAGCATTTTCTCCACTATCAAATTTCTCCACTTTTTTTACCTTGTCTAAATCAAATTGTTGCGTAATTCCTCTTTTACCTATTTCTTTAATTAAAATTAATTGATTTTGTTCTAGTATTATTTGTTCCATCCCTAACTTTCTCCAACGGTAAGCATAAATAACCTTAAACTCAAAGAATAACCAAAAAGCCATATACACACCAAAAAACAACAATGTTGATTTTTCATAATCTCCAAAAACCTGAGTAAACAATAATATTCCACAAATTGAAAACAAAACAATCCATACCAATAATAATTGCTGTTTCTTTTCATCCAACAACGCTTTAACCTTAACTTCTAATTTGTTTTCGTTTTCAATATATTGAATTCTATCACTCATCGCTTTTTTTTTTGATATTCAACAAATTTAGAATACTTTGATTAATTAGGCATTATCTTTGTTTCTATTCATTGAAATAATTATTTTTAATAAAAAATTTACTATTATGACTATGAGATTTTTCTTAATACTTTCTATTCTAGTTTTCGGACTAAAAATTCACGCACAAACTGACGACAAAAAAATTGACGAAATTGTTTTCCTGTATGTTGATGAGAAATATGATAAAGTGGTAGATAAATCCTTATCTCTAAGTCAAAATGACAAATACAAAAAACACCCTTTACCATACATTTATGCTTCGATGGGTTATTACCAAATGTCGAGAAGAGCTGATAAATTTGAAATTGCTAAAGGTGAAGAATATCAAAAACCGTTAAAATATGCTCAAAAATATTGTTATAAGTTCTTGAAAAAAGATAAAAAAGAAAATCAATATTTTGATGACTATAAAGAATATTATGACTTGTTAGCCGATACTTCAAATAAATTAAGTCAACATTATTACTTAAATGAAGACTATCGAAAAGCTGCCAGTAACTATAAGTATGCTTACCGAGCAGTACCTAACGATCCTATTTTACAACTATGGGAAGGTATTTGTGAAGTAAAATCTAAAAATACAGTTGAGGGTGATAAAAATATTTTAGAAGCTTTAGAAAAAATTGATGAAAATTTTGAGCCATCAGATGTTACAGCTGGAGTACTTGCCCATGGTATGCTAATTGCTGAAGAATATTTAACGCAAATTGGTAAAACCAGTGAGGCAAATAAAGCTAAAAAATTAGTGGAAGTATTCAAAAAATATGACCCAGACGAATTAGATAAGCAAAAAATGGAAGCTAGAAAAGCTAAAGCCAAAGAAGACAATAAAATCATGAGAAAATTCTATTCTGATGATGATGACGAAGATGAAGAAGACGATGAGGAATAATTAAGCTTCTTTAATATTTCTTCTACTTGCGGTATTAATAAATCATTTTGATTATTAGATATAACATAATTGCTATATTTTATTTTTTCTTTATCTAGCAATTGTTTATTCATTCGTAGTAAAACATCATCCTTACTTACATTATCTCTTCCTATTACTCTATTTATTCTTTGTTGTTTTGATGCAACAACTAAAATAATTTTATCTAAATCTTTATAGCCTCCACTTTCTATTAAAATGGCTGCTTCCTTAATTAACACCTTTTCTTGCTTATTCTCTTCCACCCAGTTCGTAAAAGCTTCTTTCACTTTAGGGTGTACTACTTGATTCAGTTTATCGAGTAATTCTTCATCATTAAATACAATTTGAGCTATTTTTTTAGTATCAATTTTATTGTCTAAATAAACGTTCCCAAATAAATTAATAATTTCTCTTTTTACTGTATCATCTGAATTTAACAACTCTTTGGCTACTGCATCAGAATTAAAAACTTTAATACCAAAAGCATTAAATATTTTAGAAACGGTTGTCTTTCCACTACCTATTCCTCCTGTTAAACCTACCAACAGAGGATTATTTCTTTTTGAGGATGTACTCAACTTTAGCTGGTTTAATAGTTATTGATTTGAGATAATCTGGATATTTAGTTAAACTTACTTTTAATTTACCATATTTGTCGTTAACATTATTATAATCAACATTTATATTAAATTTTGATGGAGTAAGATTTGAAATTTTACTTAATGGAACCATAAATTTTAATTTAACCTCATGAGGTATAGCCTTTAATTCAATGCTATCAGGTACATTTATATAGTTTATAGGTATTGTAATTGTTGATTCTGTAAACTTTTCTACTGGGATAAACACAATTACTTTATCTAAATCAAAAGTTAACCGTTGCTCTTTATGCTTTTTATTTAAAGCTACTTCATGTGTTGCTGTCTGGTCTATTTTATTATAAGAGATTATTTCTGTATAAACTTTAGACAATGTATCTAAAACCGATTTTGGACCAACAACATTAACAACTGCTGGTTTAACTTTTATTTCTCCATCCAGTTGATACTGTTTGGCAAAATTTAAATTAAGAATTGGCTCTATTACTACTAATTTACTAGTCTGTTTATCAAGTCTTACATCTATTTTTTCTGGTTGAATTTCATTTACTACAATTTGGCTTCCTAATTGTTTTGATATAAATGGTTTATAAACACTAAAATCAATTACTGAATTATTATTTTTATCTAAATCTTTAATTCCTGATAAATCTATTCTTAGTGGTGGACGCTTTAGTTGTAATTTATAACCTAATAAATCAAATCCTAAACCACTTATATTTATATCTAATTGTGATGGTAAGTCGTTAATTATTACGTAATTCTTAGGGTTATTTTTATATTCAACCTCTAATTTTATGGAAGTTGTATAGTTATTACCTAACGCATTAAGCAACCAAAAAAAAATAGTTAAACATAAACAGCTTAAAAACACGTAAAGCTTCTTATTATTAGAAGCTTTACGTATTGTAGTCTTAAATTTATTTAAGCTATTTTCCAATTTTTATATTTTATTTCTGTGGCATTTCTTCACTTGAAAATTCTTGAGCAATTGCTGATTTTTCAATTTTTAAACGATTACCGCCTTCTACTTCTATTATTACAGTGTCTTCTTTCATTTCAGCAATTTTACCATGAATTCCACCAATAGTAACAATCCTATCTCCTTTACTTAAAGCTTCTCTAAACTTTTTTTGCTCTTTTGATTTTTTGACTTGTGGTCTAATCATAAAAAAATAAAACACAACGAAAATTAATCCAAACATTAATAATGTTTGAATTCCTCCACCATCTCCAGCACCTTCAGCAGGCGACATTAACAATATTCCTAATTTATTCATTTTCTTTTTTTCTATTTATTTGTTCAATTATTCTGTTGGTAAATTATTTTCTGCTCCCTCAGGAACTAACACTTCACCTTTTATGGCTAAGACTTTAGTATTAGGAACTGTATTGGCTACCAATGTTATTGTTTTGTTTTGTAACCCTTGCTTTCCATTTGAGTTAAAAGTAACTTCTATCGTTCCATCTTCTCCTGGTTTTATTGGTTCTTTTGGCCATACAGGAACAGTACATCCACAGCTACCTTGAGCAGATGATATCACTAAATTTGATTTCCCCACATTTCTAAACTTAAACGTTTTTGCAACAATTTCTCCTTGAGTAATTGTTCCAAAATCTATAACTTCTTCTACAAACTCAAAGAAAGGTTGATTATCTTTATCTATGCTTCCAGATTCTGTAGATGCAGTGTTCGGGTTGTTTATTAAATCAGTTGTAACCTCAGTTTTATCATTTCCTGACTCACTACCACATGCCATTAAAAGTGCTACAACAGATACAGCTAATACAATTTTTTTCATTTTTATTGATTATTAATTTAGGAGGCAAATATAACCATAAAGGCTAATTTATTTTTGATAATTATAAAGTAATTGATATATCCAAAAATTTACCTATTCCTAAATACTCTCAGGTAAAAGCATCAATTAATTCTATATATTTTATCAACTAAATGTTGATTTTTTGAAAGTATAAACTTGCGTTTTAACTTTAGAGTTGGAGTAAGTTCGCCAGTATCAACTGCCCATTGATGTGGTACTAATTCAAATTTTTTAATTTGTTCGTAATTCGAAAAGTTTTTATTAAGTTCTTCAACTTCTCTTTGAATACGGTCAATAACTACTTGATTATTAATTATTTTATCAGAACTTTCAAAAGGAATGTTTTTTCTACCACACCATGATTCAAGGAACAAGAAGTCAGGTTGAATTATAGCTGCTGCATGTTTTTCGCCTTCCCCAATTACCATTATTTGCTCAATAAATCTAGATTCTTTAAATCTATTCTCCATTACCTGTGGAGCAATATATTTACCACCAGAGGTTTTAAAAATTTCTTTTTTTCGATCCGTAATTTTCAAGAATCCATCTCCAACAAACTCTCCAATATCTCCAGTATGGAAATAACCTTCATCATCAATAACTTCAGCAGTTAAATCTGGTAAATTATAATAACCTTTCATTACACTAGGTCCTTTTACGATAATCTCTCCATCTGAAGCAATTTTCACATCTAAATTTTCTAGTGGTTTACCAATAGTCCCAATCATTCTACCCCCAGGAAACAAGCTATTTACACCTATTACTGGTGAAGTTTCCGTTAACCCATAACCTTCTAATACTGGAATATTTGCTGATGAAAATACTCTAGCTAAACGAGGTTGTAATGCAGCTCCACCAGAAACAATTGCTACAATATTCCCTCCTAGTGCTTCTCTCCATTTAGAAAAAATGAGTTTATTCGCTAAAGCTAATTGTGTATTGTACCAAAACCCTTTATTAATTAATGGGTCATATTCTAACCCTAACTCTAATGCCCAAAAGAATAATCTCTTTTTTATTCCTGTTAAATCTGTTCCTTTAGTTACAATTTTATCATAAACCTTTTCTAGTAACCTTGGAACGGTTGCAAAAAATTGTGGTTTGACTTCTTTTAAATCGTCTCCAATTGTATCAATAGATTCAGCATAATAAATAGAAACACTTTTAAAAATGTATAAATAATCAAGCATACGCTCAAATACATGACATAATGGTAAAAAACTTAATGCTTTTAAATCGTCTCCCATTGGTAATCGATGAGATGATGCGATAACATTTGTAATTAAATTTTTATGTGTCAACATTACGCCTTTTGGTTTACCAGTAGTTCCAGAGGTATAAATCAGTGTAGCTAAATCATCTTCTTTTACAGAGTTTCTTAACGTTTCAATTTCACTATCATTTTTAGTCGATGATAACAATTCTGAATAATGTTTTGCTCCTTCAATTTTATTGTATGTAAAAATATATTCGACTGAAGTTAAAGAACTTTTAACTGAAAGTATTTTATTTAAAATGTCATTATCAGACACAAATATTACCCTTGCTCCACAATCATTAATAATATATATATAATCTTCTGGATTTATATTTGAATATATTGGAACATTTACTGCTCCTATTTGCTGAATTGCTAAGTCAGTTAAATGCCATTCTATTCTGTTGTTAGAAATAATAGCTAACCTGTCTCCTTTAACGATTCCTAAATCAGTTAAGCCTAAACTTAATTTAATTGATTTATTTACAAATTCTTGAGAAGAAAGCGATACCCACTTATTATTTTCCTTTTGAGTAAAGGCATCAGTCCTTGGATGATTTTTTAATTGGTAATAATAAACATCTGCTAATGTTTTTGTAGAACTAATATCCATAGAATTTTAAATTAAAAAAGCTAATTATTTAGCAACACCATTAATGTATTTTTGTTCTTTCGTTACGCTTCCATTTTTATCATAAAGCTTCCAAACTCCTATTCTTTCATAATCAAACATTGCTTTATTATATTTAACTGA
>CAXBPN010000042.1:0-13853 GCA_963977515.1 uncultured Flavobacteriales bacterium | reverse complement strand
AAAATTAAAACTTGGATAAAGCTTGGAGACTTATTTATTGATGAAGCTAATATTCGGTCTGTAAGAAAAAATGGTAAACAAACCATAATAGAACGAATACAAGGAGAACCAATAACTGCATATATCGATTATGATAAAGTAAAACTATTAATCAAAGAAATTTAATTATAAGCAGGACAATAATGAGAATCTTTTCCTGCTCCACTTCCTACTCCATTTTCTGGACATCGACTAAAACTAATCATAATTTCATGCGTGTAATTACCTATAATTTTATTTAAAGGATAGTCGAAAGCATAACCCAAAGATATAGAAGCAAGTATTCTTAATTTTAATTGAGCATTAACAGATTCCCCAACTCTATACCCAAGCCCTATTCCAACATTATCTTGATAATCCCAATTTAAATTCATGTCTAAAGATGGTGGTGCTGTCATATTCGTTTTTAATAATACCGATTTAAATAATGTCCACTTCCCTGCTGGTGATTTATGTCCCCAACCAAATAAATATTGATTAACTTGTTTGTTTTCATCACCACCTAACCCAACATTTTTAAAATACAGTTGGTTAATTGAAAAACTATAATATACTTTATTACTGTATAATAGTAGTCCAGGCATAATATCTGGATATTTTAATTCAGAACCTGATGCATTAGCTAATACAGGGTCTGGATTATTATCTCCAAAAGCAGTATTTATTGCATATTGTTGTATTCCAGCATAGATTCCTAAACCAGCAGTAAACTTGCTTGAGAGTTTTTTATGATAAGCGTAACCCAGTTTTACATAAGTTCTAGTTGTGATATGAATTTCATCTTGTTCAACATATAAGCCTAATCCATGTTTTCCTTTGTTCTGAAAATGCTTTGATCCAAATGTTTTTTGAATGCTAGCAAAAGATGTTCGAGGTGCACCTTCAAAACCTACCCATTGCAATCTTGTACCTGCTTTAAACGACAAACATTTTGTTGTACCAATAAACGCAGGATTGTAACTCATATTATTAAATGAATATTGAGTATATTGAACATTTTGTTGAGCTTGAACCCAACAACTTAAAACAAGTAATATTAGAACTAGACTTCTCTTCATCTTACCTTAAAATTGAAACAGGTCCTTTAAAAACTTGTTTATCTTGTGTTTCAAATTCTAATTCTATCACATAGTAAAAAGTTGAAACTGCTAGATTACTTCCAATGTATTTAGCATCCCATCCATCAAGGTTATCATAACCTTCTTTATAATAAACTCGTTGTCCCCATCTATCAAAAATATACACTTTATTTTTTGGATAATCTTCAATATTTTTAATTTTCCATGTATCAGTATATCCGTCATCATTAGGTGTAAATATCTGTAAAGGAATAATAGGATTACATTCTTTAGTTGTTAAATTTATCCATGATGTATCAGTACAACCTTCACTATCCGTAATAACTAATGGATAACTACTAACTGGCAAGTCAGTGTAAAATTCACTTTGAGGTAAGTTCTCTTCACTTGTTTGCAAAAAATAAGTGTAAGGAGCTGTGCCTCCTGAAACATCTAAAATCTGTGCATCATTAGTGGGCTGATTACACTCTATTGGTTCTGGTACAAAATAATCTGCTTGAATTGTGATGTTTGAGGTATAATAACTAGCATAAGCAGAATCTTGAGGACAGCCATCAGAAGAAAACATAATTAACTCAATATGGGATTGATTGGTAGATGTAGAAAATGAATTATTTGTACTAATCGTATCACCATTTAATAACCAATAATACTGTGGATTTACACCCCCATTAGTAGGCTGTGCTGTAAAATTAACTGTAGTATTTTTACAAATATCACCCGTTTTATCAGGCAAAATATCAACACTTACAGGACATTGTGCTCTTATACTAAGAATAGTAATAAAACTAAAAACGTAAAAAAATATGTTTTTTAACATGCTTCAAATTTACAATTTTTTACTGTTTTTATTTTTTAGTATAAATAATCTATCA
Organism: uncultured Flavobacteriales bacterium; assembly: GCA_963977515.1. GTDB lineage: Bacteria > Bacteroidota > Bacteroidia > Flavobacteriales_E > Vicingaceae > Vicingus. Next base: position 11,860 of record CAXBPN010000042.1, on the reverse strand, counting down.
AAAATAAATTAAAACTAAGAATCCAACACTTAAAATCAATCGATATTCTCTAATTTTAACTTTTACATAACTTAAAAAATGCTTCAAGAAAAAGCACTTGCAATATTAAAATCCGGAAAAAATGTTTTCCTTACTGGTTCTGCTGGAACTGGGAAAACGTATGTTTTAAATCAATATATAGAATACTTAAAAGAAAGAAAAATTACAGTTGCCATAACTGCTTCAACTGGGATTGCTGCTACTCACATGAATGGAATGACTATACACTCTTGGGCAGGAATTGGCGTAAAAGAACACCTTACTAATGCAAATTTAGTAAGCATGAAATCTAAAAAATACTTAAAAGATCATCTTGAAAAGGTTAAAGTTTTAATTCTTGATGAAATTTCAATGTTGCATAAAAACCAACTCAATTTAGTAGATACCGTTTTAAAGTATTTTAAAAATAATGATGAGCCTTTTGGTGGAGTACAAGTTGTTTTGTGTGGAGATTTTTTTCAGCTACCTCCTATAGGGAATCAAGGCGAATTAAGTAGAGATAAGTTCTCATTTATGTCGGAAGCATGGGTAAATGCTAAACTTTCTGTATGTTATTTAACCAAACAATTTAGACAAAGCGATAATGATTTAAATGAAATTTTAAACGAAATTAGAACTGGAGAGATTTCTTCTCCTAGCTATAAAAAATTAAAAAATGCCTCCAAAAATAGTTTAACAGATAGTGAACCAACAAAACTTTACACTCACAACTACGATGTAGATACTGTTAATACAAAGCATTTAGCAACTCTTAGCAGCCTTCCTAAAAAATACACCGCAAAAACCAAGGGCAATCCAAAGCTTATTGAAACATTAAAAAATTCGGTTTTAGCTAGTGAAAAATTAGAGTTAAAAATTGGAGCTAAAGTGATGTTTGTTAAAAATAATGCTGAAAAGGGCTATGTAAATGGTTCGTTAGGAAATGTTATAGGCTTTAATGATCAAGGGTTTCCTTCTGTAAAATTATTAACTGGCAAAACGATAACAACCGAAAAAGAAGAATGGTCAATTAATGATGATAGTGGTAAAACTTTAGCTACTTATAGTCAAATTCCTTTACGTTTAGCTTGGGCTATAACTGTCCATAAATGTCAGGGTATGACTTTAGATTCAGCAGAGATTGACCTTTCTAAAACATTTGAAAAAGGACAGGGTTATGTTGCTCTTTCGAGATTAAAAAACATAGAAAACCTTAAATTAATTGGTTTAAATGAAATGGCTTTAATGGTAGATAACCTAGCTGCTAAAGCTGATCTTCGTTTTCAAGAATTGTCTTCTAAAATTGATGAAGGATTACCGTTTGAAGAGTTAGAATGTCTTGCCACAGCATTTATCCGAGATAATGGAGGACTATTAGACAAAAAAGAAATTGAGCAAAACAAAAAGAAATTAAAAGAAAAGAAAACTAAAAAAGATAACACATACGCTACAACCCTTGCTTATTTAAAACAAAAAAAATCACTAGACCGAATTGCAGAAGAACGAGGACTAAGTGTTGGCACTATCTCTGGGCATCTTATCAAAATTTGTAAAGATTACCCTAATGAGGATTTATCTTTTTACAAACCTAAACCCGCCTTGTTGCACAAAGTAGAAAATGCATACAAGCAACAACCAAAAGGTAAACCGATAAGCTTAAAAGCTATTTTTGAAATTTTAAACGGAAAAGTAGATTATGATGACATCAAGCTAGCCCTTGCTTTTATAGCTTAAAGGTTAAGCAATTTTATTTATCCACAGGTATTACTATCTTATTTTAGGAGTGTAAATGTTCCTTTAATTAATTCTGCTTCTACTTGCCCTCCTGACGGAGTTAAAATATAAAAATAAGTACCATTAGCTTGATTTCTTCCATCCCAATCATTTTTATAGTTACTAGCTTCATATATCTTTTTACCCCATCTGTTAAAAATCACTAAAGATGATTCTAGGTAATAATTTAAATTAGGGAACACTAAAAAATCATTAAATCCATCACCATTTGGCGTTACAACATTTGTTAAAGACAATGTGCAATCTTCTAACTTTACAGTAGAAGAATCTGAATCCGGATTACACAACCCTGTTACTTTAACATAATACAATCCTGAATCTTGAACAATAATTGATGATGAAGTAGAACCTGTATTCCATAAATAAGTAGCCTCGGCTACTGAAGAATATGCACTGATGGTTTCCTCACTACCGATACAGAAAGTCAAGTCTGAAAGATTTACAGAAACATATTCAGGAAAATACACCTCAAACGTACTGTCTTTAGCACATTGATTATCTGTAAACGTAAATGTATATAGTCCCTTTGTATCAACCTCTATTAATGGGCTTTCAGTTGTATTGTTTGGAGTAAAAGTTACATTCCCTGGTCCAGAATATGTCCATGTTCCACCAATATAAGAAGATGTTCCTACGAACTGAAATTGATTTACACATGAAGTATCATTACTAGGTACAGTAGGAGTTTGAACAACATTAAGCTCAAATGAATTTGAAATGTTACATTGATTGTCAGTATAGGTAATTGTGTAAATTCCTTCAGCATCAACATTAATTTCAGGGTTGGAAGTTGTGTCATTAGGTAAAAACGTCATCGTTCCAGGTCCATTGTATGTCCATTGACCACCATCATACGAAGATGTACCTGTAATTTGATAATCTTGAACACATATTGTTTCATCAGTTTGAATTACCGGACTAGGAGCAAATGTGATGTTAAATGATGAATCTTGATTACATTGATTATCAGTGTAAGTTAAGATGTAATCTCCTACAACATCAACACTAATAGTAGGGTTTAAGGTTATATTATTAGGAGAAAAAGTAACATTACCTGATCCGTTAGTATTCCAAGACCAAACTCCTGAATTTTGGTATGAAGAAGTTCCTGATATTTGAAATTGATTATTACAAGCTATAGTATCTGTCATAACTGATGGTTTAGGCAATACATACACCGAAACAGTAGTATCATAGCTACACCCAAAATTATCTACCACTTCATACGTATAATAGTGCACTCCAGTTGTTAATGGTTGAACTACAATTGCCGTATCATTTTGTCCAGATATAATTGAAGGATCATTTACCCATCCTTCTGAGACAATTACTGGAGAATAAAATTCATTATTGGGGTTAATGTCAGGGTCTAATGTAATTCCCCATTCAAAAATATACCCGTTATCCTGAAGTATATTATCAGTTATTGTAATTGTCCAATCCCCATCAATAGGGCAACCTATTAAATTGCTAAAATTTTCTTCTGGTTGAAAATCACCTGGAGCCAAAATGTTATATCCAGGAGTAACTGTAGATGGGATGTGATTTCCTGCTGAATTTTCAGCCACCATAGTACCCCATGTTGCACCTATGGTAAAACAGTAATCCATTCCTATACCTGGTACAGTTGATCCACTAGAATTTGCATCTCCAAGAAAAGTGCTTCCTGAACTACTCGATCCAAAAATATCTGCCAACATAATTGTTGTTCCATTTGGGCATGTTAATTGAATGTCTAAATCCCCAATATAAGAATGTTCAATATTCATACACACTTCTTGAATGTCAGTTCCTACATTAATTGTTTGACCTGAAAATCCATTAATTGATACAGAAGTGGTGTAAGAACTACCTCCTCCGTCTGGTAAAAAAGTTTGACCTGTAACAACTCCTCCTATTTGAAAACTAGACTCTGTTAAATCAACCCCAACTGTATCAGTTGCTGTAATCCCTCCTATTATAATCGTAGAATCTCCCAGACAAATCGAATCCCTTGTATTTATTATCCCTGAAAAGCTTGGTATTGTTGAAACTCTAACCTTAGATAGAATTGATTTTGACTGTAAATAAGGATCGATGATTTTTAAAATAGCTAAATAGCCGTTTTGTGCTGGAGGGTAAAACCAAACACTATCTCCCGTTGCAGATGTACCATCGGTAAAATCCCATTCATAAATACTGTTATTAGATTGGTTATAACCATAAGGATTAGTGCTTGTAGAATCATACAGAAAATCTCCAACTCCTACAAAAAGTAGAGAGTCTCCAAGACAAATATCAGCATAACCTGTATCTGAAGGGTTTAAAATATCTACTCCAATACCATTTCGATATGCCTGCATATGGGCTGAAAAAGGTTGCATAGGATTATTACAAGTAACATTCGCAGACCATCCTCCAGCATTAACTGCTCCATCAGATACAAACTTAAATGTTAAACAACCTGATGGGTTATTCCAAGATGCTTGATAATTAAACCCAGTTGGATGTGTTACACTATTATGAGCTCCAAGCAAAGGTGAATTAGAGTCTGGCCCATCATAAACATAGAGAGTATCACTACCATCAACATCCCAATCAAAACCAGAAGCAGTACCCAATGAAACTGACATTTTAGTCCCTGTGGTTAAAGATGGGCAAAAAACTATTTCTACGTTTTCATTATCTGAGTAATTACCAAAATCATTCCCCGAATCATAAAAATGAGGATCTATTCCATCTGAAAATTGTGTTATACAATTACACTCTCCTTGACCTGATGAGGTAAAATCATTGTCTGTAATCAAAACCGTTGGGTTTGGATTTTGAGCTGTTATTGAATATGAAATACTAAAAAGTAGAAATAGAAAGAAAAGTCTCATTTAACTATAAGTTTGAAATTTGTTACAAAGGTAACCATTTCGAAAAAAGTTCACTAGTTTTTTTATTCTTCTCTTTGAATTCCTAGCTAGAAAACATAAAAAAACCCTTTAACATTCAGTTTGTTAAGGTAATTTTGTTGTCTGACTAAGACAACTTGTACTGGATTCTTGAACTTTGTTACTCTTCGCCAGGGAAGATTTTATTGCCTAATTGTTTGCTAACTTTAGCCCATAAAAAAGCAGCTTATTAGGCTGCTTTTTTATGGTTTATAAAGAGAGTTATGTTATTATTGTTTAGTAACCTTAAATACTTTAGTATCTTCTTTACTTTGTACTTGAAGTAAATATAAGCCATTATTATAATTACTTAAATCAAGTTGAAGATTGTTTGAAGTAATATTCTTTTTCTGAACAATGATTTTACCTTGTAAATCGGTTAATGTAATTTGCTCAACAAATTGAATATTTCCAAAAGAAACATTTAAAATGTTACTAGTTGGATTTGGATAAAGAGCAAGATTATTTTCTATTACACTAGAGTTAATTCCAGTAGTAATAGGTGCTGTACAAATTTCTAAAGACCAAGCATCAATAGATCCGTCATCACCAGCAGTATAGCTATCTAAAACAGTTAAAGTCCATGTGCCAGTCATGTTTTCACCATTAAATGCAGATAGAGCATCCATTGGTTGAAATGTTCCAGATATTGCAGGAGCATTGTTACACATGTTTTCGAAGTCAGTACTTGTAGATGTTGCTGCATCATCAAATGAAGCTTCAATATTATCTCCAGAGCAACCATAAGTTGAAGCAGGGATTCCTGGACCATCAAATAGTTGTATAGTTGTTCCTTGAGGAGATGTTAACGTTGCAGAAACATCACCAACATAAACATGAGGTAAATTCAATCCTAGCAAATTCACATCTGTTATTGTTCCAGAAGAAGCAACAGTAATTGTAGAAGTTTGCGATGCAGCAGAAACTGTCACAGGCACATCAGTACTAGCAATAGTTGAACAACTAGATGTTGTAAATGAAAATACTGATGAAGAAGGTGCAGAACCACAGTTGTTGTAGCTAGTTATTCTCCAATAATAGGTAGTTTGACCTACTAAAGATGCAGATGAGTAAGAGTTTGTTGTCAATCCAGTAGCATTATCTACTATCGCAGTAAATCCAGCATCTGTTGCAATCTCAATGTCATACATTGCACCTGTACCCGCAGCAGACCAGTTAAACATTACTGTAGGGTCAACACCTGTAGCGGCATCAGTAGGAGTAGATAATGTTGCCGTTGTTGGAGTAGGATCAATTACATCTAAACTTACATCATTATTTTTAGTAACAGAAGTAGATGTTCCTGTAATTGTTATAGTATATGATCCAACCATAGTAGCATTTAAATTACTTACTGTCATTGTAACAGGAGTACCATCTACAGAGGCTGTCGTTGGGTTAAAAGTTACGGTTGAACCTGCAGGTTCTCCTGAAGCAGAAAAAGTTGTAGTTTCATTAAATGATAAGAAAGTATTATAAGTAAAATTATAAACAGCATCATCAGTAGGGCAAGGAGCTGCAGAAGTACCAGAAAAACTCATTACAAATTCAGCATCTTCAATAGCAAAGTTAGTAGAGTTGATGCCAAAAAAGATATTGTCACTTGGTCTAACCATTACTCTAGCAGTAGTTGTCGCAGCTCCAGTAGGAACTGTTACAGAAGCAGAGCCATTATTAGGTACCGCTGTTGCTATAGTGTACGGATAAGTATTTCCTCCATCAATAGAGAGGAATATATCCACATTAGCTGCATTAATTCCATTTGCATCTGTTCCTGCTACATCCCAAGTAACAGTTTCAGTAGCACCAGAATTCCATGTAATTCCTGTAGTATTTTGAGATGTTACCACAAATGGGCCAACATTAGCAACAGTAACTTTCATTAAATCAGAAGCGGTTTGACCACCAATAGGGTCATTATCTCTTACGATAAAAGAAAAGTTTAATGTTCTTGCGACAGAAGGAGTGACCTCCCAAGTAGGTGTTAAATTACCGGCTAAAATGTCGCTTAATTGAGGCATATATCTTTTTGGGGATGCTGTCGGTAACTTAGCCCGATATAAAGGGCCAACAGCGTAAGTTGATTGAGGTGCCGCACTTCCAGGAGAAGTAGTTGGGTCGTTTTGAGACCAATTATAAGTTAAAGAAGCCATTCCTTGAGGGTCAGTTGCAGAGCCTTCTAGTACGAATGCAGTACTTTTTGGTATTGTATAATCGTTACCAGCATCAGCTGTTGGTGGGTTGTTTGCATGATCAGTATCAACACTACAAGTACTATTTCCACCAGGTTTAATGTTGACTAAAATATCTCTAACATTTACATAGTTAAAGTGAGCATCACTATTGTTTTGAACATTTGTCCCACAAATCCCAGCATACCCCATAATTGAACTTCCACTAGCAGGCTCTACTTCTGTAGAACCGTTACCACTTCTACTACATGTATTCATGGTATGATAACCTCCAAATTGATGTCCCATTTCATGAGCAACATAATCAATATCAAAAGGATCTCCTGTTGGGTTAGAACGACCTGTCATTCCACTTCCTTTAGAACCATCAGTACAAACACAACCAATACATCCAGCATTCCCTCCTCCAGAGGTATTAAAGTTGTGTCCTATATCGTAGTTAGCATCACCAATATTATTGTTTAAAAATGTTTGAGTTGTATTGTTATACTCTCCTGACCAAGGATCAGCGCCTGTTGAGCCGTAATAAATACAAACATCATTGTTTGCGATAAACTCTAAGGTAACACCAAGATCCACTTCATAAACAGTATTTACTCTGTTAATTGTAATCGTCATTTGTGCTTGAACTTCAGCTTTGTTTTGAGCATCAGAACCACCTCCTGAAGTAAAAATATTTCCATATTCAGCTGTACAAGTTTGAGCTAAACGATACTTTCTTCTTTTCATATCATCAACATTAACTTTAAAAGTAGAACCCATATTTCTATCTTTTTCAATTGATCGTAATTTAGCGTCCTGATCTTCTGTTAAACACTCAAAAGGCTGTGTATCTACTCCTAACGATTTTCTATCATAAACAATATAATTGTTTAAATCACTTGTGTAAGGATCAATATAATTTGTGCTTTTATTACCAGAGAGAGTCATGGTGTGCAATCCAAATTGGGTAACTGAAAACCGCATATAAGCAGTTGGATCTTCTACTCCTTGTGCAACATAAGTTTTAATCATTGGAAACTTAGCGGCTAAATCTGGGTGCATTATTGGAGAATCCCACACTCTAAAATGTTCAATTGTTCCTTCAGCAGTAGGAAATTCAACAATTAAATTTGATTTCCCAGTAAAACCATCTCGATTAGGAGCGGCAGTTAGTTTTGTTTTTAATTGATTAATATCAAGAGCAAAATAACTTGCTTTTGACGGAATGTTGTTTCGATGTACTTTCCCCTTAGAAGTCAAGGATGAAGCTTCTATTTTCTTCCATAGAGGAGTACTATTTTGACCGAAAGACAACGATGAAAAAGCTCCAACCAATATAGATACAATCAATAATTTTGTAGTTAGTTTCATAATATAAAGTTTAGTTTAAAGGTAATGAAGTTAAGAATTATTTTGCGTTATAATTAAAAAAATAGGCAGAATCGTGGATTCTTTAGTATGTTATAGGTAAGTTTTACTATAGATTAAAGTATTAATTATAATTTTGCATAAAAATGAATCAAATGCATTTAGATTTTAAAGAAATAGCAACAGCTTCAATGATATTGTTTGCTGTGATTGATATAGTAGGCTCAGTTCCAATTATAATTGATTTACGTCAAAAAGTAGGACATATTCAATCTGAAAAAGCAAGTATTGTTTCATTAATAATAATGGTAGCTTTTTTGTTTGTTGGAGAATCCATTTTAAACTTAATTGGAATAGATGTTAGCTCTTTTGCAATAGCTGGCTCTTTTATTTTATTTTTTCTAGCTTTAGAAATGATTTTAGGAATAAGACTTTATAAAGATGATGATCCTAAAACAGCCTCCATAGTGCCAATTGCATTTCCTTTGATTGCGGGAGCAGGAACCATGACAGCATTACTTTCGTTGAGGGCTGAATATGCTGTTCAAAACATTATTGTTGCTATTTTTTTTAATATGATAGTAGTTTATACCGTTCTTAAACTGTCTTCAAAAATTGAGAAAATTTTAGGAAGTGGAGGAATAGCTGTTTTAAGAAAAGTTTTTGGTGTTATTTTGTTAGCAATTGCGGTAAAATTATTTAGGACAAACGTTGGGTTTTAAAATGGCAAACATTACGATTTATACAGATGGAGCAGCCAAAGGAAATCCTGGGAATGGAGGATATGGGGCTGTGATGATGAGTGGAAAACACAAAAAAGAACTTTCAGAAGGATTTAGGCTCACAACAAATAATCGAATGGAATTATTAAGTGTAATTGTCGCATTAGAAGCGATAAAAACAGAAAATGCTCAAGTAGAAATATTCTCTGACTCCAAGTACGTTGTTGATTCAGTCGAAAAAAAATGGGTTTTTGGATGGCAAAAAAAAGGATTTAAAGGCAAAAAAAACATTGATTTGTGGCAGCGGTTTTTAAAAATTTACCCTAAACACCAAGTTAAATTTAATTGGGTAAAAGGACATGCAGGCAATCTTTATAATGAACGATGTGACGAATTAGCAGTACAAGCTGCAGAAGGACAAAACTTATTAATTGACGAAGGTTATGAAAAAGAATCTTCAGGAGGTTTGTTTTAAGTACAACCTTCATCAATAAATATTCGTCTAAATATTAAAAATTGCTTCTTCTCAATAAAAGGCTTTTATTACATTTGCCAACTTCAAAAAATAAGCATGTCAGAATATCCAAGTTTAATAAAATCTAAATTACCAAAAGTAGGAACTACAATTTTTACGGTGATGAGTCAGCTTGCTGCTGAAAATAAAGCAATCAATTTATCACAAGGATTTCCTGATTTTGAAAGTTCAGATGAACTTATCAACTTGGTTACAAATGCCATGAAAAAAGGATTGAACCAGTACGCTCCTATGGCTGGAGTTTTTGAATTAAGAGAGCAAATTGCCCAAAAAATTGAAAATTTATACGGAGCAAAATATCATCCTGAATCTGAAATAACGATTACTGCTGGAGCAACTCAAGCAATTTATACAGCAATAGCAGCAACAATTACAGAAGGAGATGAGGTAATTATTTTTACTCCAGCTTATGATTGTTATGAACCCGCAATAGAATTAAATGGAGGAAAAACTGTTTTTGTGCAAATGCATACCCCCAATTATAAAATAGACTGGGAGGATGTGAAAAAACTGATTAATCAGCGGACGAAGATGATAATCATTAATACGCCTCACAACCCAACAGGAACTATATTATCGGAAAAAGATATGTTAGCATTGGAAAAAATAGTTTCGGATACAGATATTATTGTATTAAGTGATGAGGTTTATGAGCACATTATTTTTGATGATAAAAAACATCAAAGTGCAGCTAAGTTTCCTAAACTAATGGAGCGTTCTTTTATAGTTTCCTCTTTTGGTAAAACGTTCCACAATACAGGATGGAAAATGGGTTACTGTGTTGCTCCAAAAAATTTAATGAAGGAGTTTAGAAAAGCACATCAATTTATTGTTTTTTCTGTAAATACACCAATGCAATACGCATTAGCTGAACACCTTAAAAATGAAAATAATTACTTGTCTTTAAATGGATTTTATCAACAAAAAAGAGATTATTTTGTTGACTTAATTAAAGATTCAAAATTTGAAATTCTTCCTTCCAAAGGTACGTATTTTCAGTTGCTGAGTTATAAAAATATTAGCGAAGAAAGTGATACAGATTTTGCGATAAGATTAACAAAAGAAAATGGAATCGCTTCTATACCAGTATCTGTGTTTTATCAGAAAAATGTTGATGAAAAAATTCTTCGTTTTTGTTTTGCAAAAAAAGAAGATACATTGCTAAAAGCTGCTGAGATTATAAACAGGGTTGTTTAAAACTCCTGACCTTCTTTTTCTTTTTTCTTTATTAAAATTATTATTTTCATCTTTTCTTAAAGATTGAAAATGAATAATTTACTCCATTGTTTTGTTATTATAAGTATTCAATTGCTTCCATTATTTTCTTCAGGAACGATTGTAAACAAACCAGATTCACTTGAAAAAGAGGCTTATTACTTTATTTCGAATAGAGATTGTGCTGAGAACAAATTGGCGATGTACAAAGCTCGAACCAATCAAAGTGGTATTTCTTCCTGCTTAATTAAAGGAAATTTTGAGGTGAAGGATTTTGCTCATATGCGTAAAGCTGAAATTTCTGTTTATAACATCTCGAACGATCAATTAGTAGGAATTTACAATACACACCCTAAAACAGGAAACTACTTAATAATACTAGTCCCGAATGTAAAATATGAGTTTGTAATCAATACTTATGGCTATGCCCCAATCAAAAAAATAGTTGAAATACCTAGTTATGCGAGCACTGATGTTTATGATGAAATTTCAACTCAAAAAATGTTGTTAACGGTCGATTCATCTAAAATAAGTTTAAGTTTAAATACACTATTGGTTGAAGAGAAAGAGCCAACTATATTTTTACTAACCGTTTATGATGAAAACAATGAGAGTAATCATCATGTAGAGTTATATGAAGCAAATGAAGAATTGCCAGACGAGAAAAGAAAACAGTTGTCAGAAACAGAATTTGGAAACATTGATGAGTTATTAAAAAATGAAGCAGAAGCAGAAAGTAAAAAACCAGAACAAGCCGAAAAAGCATTTTTAAAAAAAGATTATAAAACAGCATCTGAAATCTACTCAGAATTACTTGTGCTCGACCCAAATGATGAATTAGTAAACTATCGAAAAGGGGTTTCGATTTATTATACAGAGCAAAACAAGTTACTTTCTTTACAATACCTAAAAAAGGCTGTGCATTCCGATAAAGTTCCTTATGATGTGTATTATTACTTAGGAATGACTTACCACTCTTGGGCAGATTTTGATAAAGCTCATCAAGCTTTTAATACTTACAAAGCAAAACCCAATGAAATTATAGACAAAAATATTGAACGATTAATTGAAAATTGTATTAATGGGAAAGCCATAACTCAAGAGCAGTTTGATATG
>CAXBPN010000041.1:0-13964 GCA_963977515.1 uncultured Flavobacteriales bacterium | reverse complement strand
TAGAGATTTATATGACCATTATAAAACTTTAACTTATGGTATATTAATGTTGATTACTTTTCTATTCTTTTTCAAGCCTAATCAAATAAACATCTTGTAATAATCTATGAAAAAACTTCTTTTTCGAATCGGGAAATTTTGCCTTAAAGTTTCGTTATGGTTTATTGCTATTAGCATTGCTTTGGTAGTTTTGTTTAGATGGGTTCCTATTTACATCACTCCATTAATGGTAAAAAGATGTATTGAGCAAAAAATTGATGGTAAGGAAATGAAGCTAGAAAAGACTTGGAAACCTTTAGAAGAAATTTCCCCGAGTTTACAACTAGCCGTAGTTTGTTCGGAAGATCAAAACTTTTTAAAACATCGAGGTTTTGATTTTGGAGCAATAAAAAAAGCCATAGCACACAATAAAAAAAGCAAACGAAAAAGAGGCGCCAGCACTATTAGTCAACAAACAGCTAAAAACGTTTTTTTATGGGATGGCAGAAGCTGGGTAAGAAAAGGTTTTGAAGTTTATTTTACTTTTTTAATTGAACTTTTTTGGAGCAAAGAACGCATTATGGAAGTTTATCTCAACGTAATTGAAATGGGTAATGGAATTTATGGAGCTGAAGCGGCTTCGCAAGCCTATTTTAAAAAATCGGCAATTAGTATTTCAAAACAACAAGCTGCGACTATTTCTGCTATTTTGCCTAGCCCTTTAAAATATAATGCTAAAAGACCAAGTGCTTATTTACAGGGAAGAATTAACTGGACACTCCAACAAATGCGTTTTTGGGGTGGAAAATTAGATTATGATAAGGAGAAGAAGAAATAAATACTCCTGCTATATTTTATAATTCGGTATAGAATACTATTCTTAATTCTTTCTGGATTCCTGATTTCCACTTCGTTTCATCAGGAAAAAAATAAGTCCCTCCTTTGGAGGGGTTGGGGAGGCTAACTATTTCTTCTTAAACAAAGGAACTGCAGAACAAGCTTCTCCAAACATTATATTTTTGGCAACCTCTTGTAATCTATTGGTAAAATCTACAAATACTGATTCTGGAATCGGATGATTGCCACAACCCTTTACAATTACACTTTTAGCTGCAAACTCAGTAAAATCGAGTGCATCAAAAATATCATTAAAAATGGCTTTTTCTAAATCTTGTTGATTTCCCATTACTACTTTCTTAGCATAAGGCTTTATAGAAGAAACAACTAACATAAATGCCCATAGTGGTACAATTGCATCAGCCGAGCAAATTACATTTACATATTGATCTTGATAGACAGACCAGTCATTATTCTTCACAAAAGCACGAAAGTCTTTTTCAATTAAAACAAACTCATTAACAAGCACATTTTTCAAATCAAAAGTTGATCGTTCCCCTTTCGGATAATAATCATCTAAGTTAACTTGCATTAAGCCACTTTTCTCTACTCTATTTATAATTTCGTCAGTCATTTTATCATATCATGTTTAGGTGCTTCAAAAAATCATCTTTTTTACGTTGCGAAACTCCAATAGAAGTTCCATCTTCAAGTTCTACATAACCACCTCTTCCTTTATGATATTTTGTTACGTATGATAAGTTAACCAAATGTGAATGGTGAACCCGAAAAAAATTATGCTCTGTTAACATATCTTCAAACTCTTTAAGGTTTTTTGTAATATGTAATCTCTTTCCTTCTTTTACATATACAAAGGTGTATTTTGAATCGGCTTCACATCTCATAATCTTATCTATTTCTACAAACTCTAAGCCATTAAGTGTAGATAAAGCCAATTTATTATTGTTAGCTTTTGGTTTCTGAAAATGTTCTAAAAAATGATTAATTTTTTGATTACTATTATCTCCTTCAATTGGTTTTACTTTTTTTACCGCTTCCATTAATTCTTCTTCATCAATGGGTTTAAGTAAATAATCAACCGCTGAAAACCTAAAAGCTTTAATTGCATATTGATCATAAGCAGTTGTGAAAATAACAGAGAAATTAACTGGAGCCATTTTTTCAAGTAAATCAAACCCATTTCCACCTGTCATTTCTACATCTAAAAAAACTAAATCTGGATTTGTTTCCTCTATTAAAGGAATTCCTGTTGCTACAGAATCTGCTTTGCCAACTACATTTACTTCTGGGCAATAATTGGCAACTAATATTTCCAACAATTTTCTGCCTTTTTCTTCATCGTCTATTATAACAGCTTTTAACATAATTAATTTTTAATTGGGATGTATAAAATCACTTTTGTACCTGATGCCATATTGTTGTCAAATTTATCAATTGTTTCAATATATATATTCATATTCTTGACAGCATTTATAACCTGAATACGTTCGTTGGTAATTTCTAACCCTCTAGAGATATGCGACACTGACCTCTTGTTTTTCATTTCCCGGGCTTTTTCACGCCCAATACCATCATCATCTACAATACCTACTAGTGTATTATTTTTAATATATAATTCAATGGTTAGAGCTCCTTTACGAGAAAGATTTAATAAGCCATGATTAATTGCATTTTCAACAAAGGGCTGGAATAACATTGAAGGAATTTTAATATCATTCGTGTTTAAATCGTCATGAATTACTAATTTAAAATCGAAATTATCGTTAAATCTCAAGTTTTCTAATTCAATGTAAATCGTCAATAAATCTATTTCTTCTTGCAGTGTTATGGTGTTCGATTTTGAATGCTCTAAAAACATTCTCATCAACTTTGAGAACTTATTTAAATATTTATTTGCTGACTTATCATCTTTGGTTGATACAAAATATTTAATTGTATTCAAGCAGTTAAATATAAAATGAGGATTCATTTGAGCTCTTAACGCAGCTAATTCCATTTCTGCAAATCGTTTGTTTTCCTTCGTTTTTATTAACGCTCTAGCTTTAATTGCTTTTGTATTAATCATTAATATTAAAATAAAAACAAGGATTACAAATAATATAATTCCAAGAATAAACCACCATGTTTTCCAATAAGGGATAGGTACAGAAAATGAAAAACGAGCTTCAATTTCTGGATTAATATCACTACGTACCCTAAACGTATAATTTCCTCCAGGAATATTACTATAATAAGCACTTCTCCGTATTCCAGCATCTACCCATTTTGCATTTAATCCATCCATTTTGTATTGAAATCGAATATTTTGTGCATTTAAAAATGACGGAATAGTATAATTAATAATTAGCTCATCAGATTTTCCAGGAATAATGTTGCTTGATAGTTGTTTTCCGTCTAATAAAACTTCTTCAATAAGTATTTTAGTTTTAGCTTTTAATGGTAAGTTTTGAGAAGTTAATTTTACGACTCCTGATAATGAAGGAAACCAAAAATTACCATCGTAATCTTTCCAAACAGAAGGTTGAAAACCACCATTAAACTCAATATTTTTTATACCATCATTTTTTGCATAAACTCTACTTTTTATCAATGTAGATTTATCTTTTGAAAAATTTTCTAAACTCTTTCTTTCTATTTTATATATTCCATTATTAGATGTCATCCATAAATACCCATTTTCATCTTCAATAATGCAAGAAATATTTTGATTTATTTCTCCATTTTTCACATCATAACTGTACAATTCATCATTTTTAAAAAGTTTTAACCCTCCTCCGTATGTGCCTATCCATACAAACCCTTTTTTATCCTCATAAATAGCTCTAGCATTGCTTCCTTTTAATAATTCCTTTTTTGGGGATTTATTTTGATTGTATATTTTTATTCCATTAAAAGATCCACACCATATATTTCCTTTTGTATCTTCTATTATAGCACCTACATCAACATAATTATCAACTAAAACTTTTTGGCCACTTTTTTTATCAAATTGATATACTCCACTATAAGCACCAATCCATATCTTATTTTTTGAATCTTGAAAAATTACTCGAATAATATCTTCATTAAAATCTAACTGTTTTTTTTCTATGCCTTTTTCATCAAAAATATAGATTCCTCTTCCATCTGTTCCTACCCATACATTCCCTTTACCATCAGTAAGTAATGACCGTACACAATTATTCTCACCAACATTAATTTCTTTAAGAACAATGCCTCTTTTATCTATAATACTTATCCCCCCACAATTATACCCTACCCATATCGAGCTATCTTGATCTTGAATAATTGGCATTGTAGAATACGTATTTTCATTAAAGGTTTGAAAAGCCTTTTCTTTTAAGAAATTAACTCCGTCAGCAAATGTTCCTGCCCATATATTTTGGTCAAAATCACATAAAATTGATATTATTTTGTTACTTGATAAACCATTTTTTTCGTCGTAAAGAATTGGGTTATTATCTCTAACAACTATTAGCCCTTTATTTGTGGAAATAATTACTTGCTTTTTGTTTACAATTAAAACATCTTGAATTTGACATTGTTTTGGTAAATATTGATTGTATTCCGATGGTTTAATTTTACCTTTTTCTGATTTATAAATAGAATCTTTTGTGAAAAATTGCAAGTTATTTCTATCAAAGAAGTTATTGATAAATTTTTCAGGTTTTAAATTTAATGGAATAGAATCTAAGGTTGAGTTTTCGTAAACAAACAAACTAGTTTTAGCTATTATGTATAGTTTATTATTAATAAATTTAATATCTCTAAAAGAAATCTTATTAATTTTATATTCTAAAGTAATACTATCATGAGCATATTTATATAACCCATGATTGTCGAAGCCTAAAATAATATCTCCGATATTATTTTCTGCAAAAAATACTGATTGAAAATGGAAATCTAAATAGATTTCTAAAGGAATAAACTCGCCATTTTCATACTTTAATATTCTATTTTGCATTGTAACCCATAATCGATTCTTTTTATCGGCATAAAGTTCTCCAATATAGTTAGAGGTAAATTCAAGTGTATTTGATGTATTAAATATTTTAAAATTTACACCATCAAACCTTACCAGACCATCAAAAGTTGAAAACCAGATATACCCATCTACTGTTTGAACAATATCATTAATTGAGTTTTGTGGTAATCCGTTTTCCGAACTCCAAATTTGGATAGAATATTGCAAACTTGAAGAAAGGCTTTTTTGAGAAATAAATGATGAGTGTTGTGCATTCAAACAGTTTGTTACTATTTGAAATAAAAAAACTATTAATACCCTTTTTAAAAATGAATGCATCTCTAACAAAGATAGTAGAAAGGATTTGTATAAATAGTTTTTATACAACATACTTTAAGTTAAATATGTAACATTTCGACTGTAATTTGTTAATTATTAGAGCAATACAAAATAGTACATTGTGCAAATATACATACACAAACTCGCTTATTACCAAATTGCTTCATTAGCTACTTTACAATAGCCTCTACCCAGTTGTTTTCCTTCTTTTGTATATAAGTTAAAAAGGATTTAACATAAATAATATCATGAAAATAATAAATGAAATAGAGTTTAATATAAACAACTCGATAATAATTATCGGAGTTTTATTTTTATTGGGTAATATTAATATTTACGCCCAAAACACCTATGCTACAGCTACAGCATTAGGAACTTTGAACTGTGCAGGATCTCCATACAACAATATTGCATCAGGTAATACCACTGGAGCAGGTAACGAATGTGGGAATGCTGCTGAAGACAGGTGGTATTCATTTACAATTGCTACGAGTGCCGATGTTACGATTAGTTTATGTAACTCCGGTTATGATACTTATTTACGCTTATATAATGGTGGTGCGGCAAATTGTGGTGTAGCTACTCAAATTGCATCCAATGATGATAATGGACCTGCCTGTGCAGGAACTAGATCGTCTCTTTCTCAAGTAGGATTAGCGGTCGGAACTTATATTATTATGATTGAAGGTTATAGTTCAAGCGTAGGAACTTATCAGTTAGATATTACAGTTAGTAATTGCCCTAGCCCTATGACTTTCGTCTCAAGTACTACTACCCAAGGAAATACATCTGCGGTAGCTCCTGGAACTACTGATAGGGAAATTGTTGGGATACAGGTTGTTGCAAGTGGAGCGGTATCCCCTTTTGATGCTACACAATTAAGGTTAAGAACAACTGGAACTACCGACTGGGCAAATGATTTGACAGGTAATTTAAAAGTTTATTATACTGGAAACTCAAGCACATTTGCAACAACTACACTTTTTGGCTCCGCTGCACTAGCTGCACCTGGAGCAGACATTCTTGTAAACGGCACTCAAACTTTAGCGAATGGCACCAACTACTTTTGGGTTGCTTATGATATTGCTGCTGGTGCAACTTTAGGAAATGTAGTAGATGCTTTGTGTAATAGAATAACCTTAAATGGCGGTGTTGGAAATCAAATACCAACTGTTACAACTCCTGCGGGAAATAGACTTATTGATATTGTTTATTGCACTTCAAATGCTACAAATTCTGGAGATTCTGAAGTAGATAATGTTGTTTTAGTTGGAGACATCAATACTATCTCTAATAATACAGCTTCAACTTGTGCTCAATATTCAGACTTCACAGGTTTAACACCTGCAGAATTAACTCCGGCAGGAAACTACCAAGTAGATGTTACATTAGGTACTTGTGGAGGGGATTATACTAAATACGCTAGAGTATTTATCGACTGGAACAAGGATGGCGATTTTGCTGATGCCAATGAAGACTTAGGAGAACAAGGTGGGGTTAGTGCTACTACAACCTATAATTTTAACTTTACCGTTCCTGTAGCTGCAACTTTAGGGAATACTACAATGAGAATAATCTGTATGGAAGGTTCTGGAATTAATGCTTGTGGCACCTATGGATATGGTGAAACTGAAGATTACACCGTAACTATTGTAACTCCAGGACCTATGAGTTATAGCTCCTGCACAACAATACAACCAAATACTTCATCCGTTTCGGCTTGTAGTGGTAATCAAGAAATTATTGGAGTACAAATTGTAATGAGTGGAGTGTTAACCCCTTTAGATTTAACACAACTTCAAATTAACATGACTGGAACCACAAATATTGCAGATGTTTCAAATATTGATGTTTTTTATACTGGAACTAGTTCAACATTTGCAGCTACCAATTTATTTGTAAATGCAAGCCCTGCTGCAGGAACAATTACACTTAATGGAACACAAACACTTTCTTCAGGCACAAATTATTTTTGGATAGCTTATGATATGGCAACAGGAGCAACACCAACCAATGTTTTGGATGCTAGATGTACACAAATAACCGTTGATGGAATAAACAGAACTCCTACCTCTACAAATCCAGCTGGAACAAGAACAATAACTTCATGTATTATTTCTCCAGGAGGAGTAAGTAGCAATATTACAGCTTGGTTTGATGCAAAAAATGGTGCTCAACTTAGTGGCTCTCCTGCAACTAATGGTGGCAGAGTTGATTTATGGACCAACAACTCTGGAAATGTGAATGTACCAACAGTTACTCAAGGAACAAATTCATTGAGACCATTTTTTAGAACCAATCAAATTAATTGGAATCCAATATTAGAATTTGATGGTGCTGATGATTATTTATCTCAAGCTACAACTCTCGGTTCAGATTTATTCAGTAATACTGACAATACTGTTATTATGATGCACCGCATGAATTCAGGTATTGTATATTTTAAATGGGAGCAAGGACCAACTGGATCTGACAGAATTGGTTTTGAATATAGTGGAGGAAGAATAAGATTCGATTTCCCTGATGATTCTGGAGGGAATCAGACTGTTAGTAATACTAGTTATAGTAACGTTGGTGAAATTGTAACGGGAAAAGCAAGCACTAATGTTTCTACAATTAGAATAAATGGGACAGTAGATGTTACCAATTCAACTAGTGGTACTATGAACAATAACACCAACCAGCAATTTGTAATAGGTGCAAACGACTTAGGAAACCCTCTTTATTGTAGTTTAGATTTTGCTGAGTTGGCAGTTTATAAATCTGGTCTTTCTGGGGCTGATATGAATAGAGTAGAAAGTTATATGGCCATCAAATATGGTGTTACTTTAGGAGTAAATGGTACCTCTATGGATTACAATTCAGTTTATGGAAACACCGTTTGGAATTCAACTACAAATTCTGGTTATTGCTATGATATAGCAGGAATTGCAAGAGAAGATAATTCAGCTTTAGACCAAAGAAAATCTAGAACTATTAATGAAACAGCTGGAAATCCAAGAGATATGCTAACTGTTGCTAACGGAACTAATTTTACAACTCCAACCGCTTTTTCTTCAGATCAAGGATATTTTGTTTGGGGACACAATGACTTAGCCACACAAAGTAATTTAGGAAATGATGTTGCATCTCCTATCTTAACACGGTTTTCTAGAGTTTGGAAAGGACAAGAAACTGGAACAGTTGGAACAGTTACTTTGGAATTTGACATGAGCAACGTACCCGGAGTTACAACTCCAGGAACAAATGACTTGAATGATGTTCGTTTATTAGTAGATGCTGATGGTGTGTTTGCAAGTGGTGCAACTGTAATATCTCCAAGTTTTGTAAATAATGGTTCTAACATTGTTAGATTTCAACACAACTTTGCAAGCGGAACAGGGTTCTTTTTTACAATTGGAACAATCGATTTAAGTACTGCACCACTACCTGTAGAAATAATTAGCTTTACAGCAGAATGTGAAAACAATTTAATAACCTTAAAGTGGACAACCGAAACGGAAATAAATAACGATTACTTTGCCATAGAAAAATCGGATGATGGATTTAACTTTTATGAGCTTGCAACAGTAAACGGTAATGGTAATAGTAATGCTCCAATCAACTATCATTTTATTGATGATAATTCAGCTACTAGAACTACATATTACAGATTAAAACAAACAGATTATAATGGAGTTTCAGAATACCATGGAATAGTAACTGCGTCATGTAATGAGAATACTCAAATTAATATTTATCCTAATCCATTTAACAAAGGTGTTTTTATTGAACTACCATACAACAATGAAACTTATCAAGTTGAAGTTAAAGACTATTTAGGGCGGAATATCAATTACTCAAGTACAAAACAAAACAACCGATTAGAATTAGAGTTTAATAATAATATGGCAAATGGAATCTATTTTATTACTGTCCAAACAAATAATAAAACTATTCATACTCAAAAAATAATAAAATATTAAGCAACTACTTTTAATGCGAGAAAATAAATCAGAGACAATTAATGATGTTAACTTGGTCTGCCCTAATTGTAACCATTCTAATTTAAAATGGAATGAAGTATATTATAAAGAAAATGAGCAACTAATTAAACCAGAAAAATTACTACTTAGTTGGTGTCCAAACTGTTCAAGTTATTTTTTAAATGATAAAAATAGTTAACCATCAAAATAAGATTCACATCATTCTATCAGGAAATCAAAACATCAATATTGAAGAATGGAAGAATATCGTAAAAACCTGTGAAAATCTACTCGTTGAAAACAACAGCCCTATTATAGTTGAAATAGAAACTAGAATAAACATACATCCTTTTGTGAAAAGGGTTTTCAATCGATATTATATTCAAACCAGTAATACCATTGTATGTATTGCAGCTAGAAAACAAAAGTTGCTACCTCAACAAGAATAATACTGTAAAAAATCCATTAACCCTTTTATTATCAATTATTCTATTTCTTTACACCTTAGCAAACTCACATTAAATTCCTAAATTTGTAGTTCTATTTTAAAAACTTAAAAAAATTAGTGAATATGTCTGAAGTTTTAACAGCAAACACATACGGAATTCAAGAAGCATTACAAGCTTTAGGATTAAAAGAAGTAAATGATGGAACATCTACAGGGTCGAACAACTTTGGTAGTGGCGAAATTATTTCTTCATACTCTCCTACTGATGGTGCTTTAATAGGTAAAGTTACTACCACAACAAAAGCAGATTACGAAAAAGTAATGACTGCTGCTACAACAGCTTTTAAATCGTTTAGAACAATGCCTGCTCCACAAAGAGGAGAAATTGTTCGTCAGTTTGGAAACAAATTAAGAGAGTTAAAAGAACCTCTTGGTAAATTGGTTTCTTATGAAATGGGAAAATCTTTACAAGAAGGTTATGGAGAGGTTCAAGAAATGATTGACATCTGTGATTTTGCTGTTGGTTTATCAAGACAATTAAACGGACAAACAATCCCTTCTGAAAGACCTGGACACGTAATGAGAGAGCAATGGCACCCGATAGGAGTTGTTGGTATTATCTCTGCATTTAACTTTCCAGTTGCTGTATGGGCATGGAATACTGCTTTAGCATGGATTTGTGGAGATGTATGTGTATGGAAAGGTTCAGAAAAAGCTCCGCTTTGTTCTGTAGCTTGTCAAAATATCATTGCCGAAATTTTAAAAGAAAATAATTTACCAGAAGGAATTTCTTGTATTATTAATGGAGATTACAAAGTAGGTGAAATGATGACTACTGACGCTAGAATTCCATTAGTATCTGCTACTGGTTCTACTCGTATGGGAAGAATTGTTGGTGCTACTGTTGCTGAGCGTTTCGGTAAATCTTTATTGGAATTAGGAGGAAACAACGCAATTATTATTACTCCAACTGCTGATTTAAAAGTGGTTGTTCCTGGTGCTGTATTTGGTGCTGTTGGTACTTGTGGACAAAGATGTACTTCAACAAGAAGATTAATTATTCACGAATCGGTTTACGATAAAGTAAGAGATGCTATTGTTGGTGCTTACGGACAAATAAAAATTGGTAACCCTCTTGATGAAAACAATCACGTTGGTCCATTGATTGATAAAGATGCTGTAAACACTTATTTAGCTGCCATAGAAAAAGCAAAAGCTGAAGGTGGAAATGTATTAGTTGAAGGTGGGGTTATAGAAGGAGAAGGATACGAAAGTGGTTGTTACGTAAAACCTTGTATTATTGAAGCTGAAAACCATTTCGAAATTGTACAACACGAAACGTTTGCTCCAATTTTATATTTAATGAAATACACTGGAGAAGTTGAAAATGCTATTGAAAAACAAAATGGTGTTGCTCAAGGTTTATCATCAGCAATTATGACTAACGAAATGAAAGAGGCTGAGAAATTTTTATCATTTGCTGGTTCTGATTGTGGTATTGCTAATGTAAACATTGGAACTTCTGGTGCTGAAATTGGAGGTGCTTTTGGTGGAGAAAAAGAAACAGGTGGCGGACGTGAATCTGGTTCTGATGCTTGGAAAGTTTACATGAGAAGACAAACGAATACAGTTAACTATTCTGATGAGTTACCTTTAGCTCAAGGAATTAAATTTGATTTGTAAAAACGTCGAACTCATAAAATTGAAAAGCCCAGCAAAATTTGTTGGGCTTTTTGGAATGATTTTGAGGGTGATCAGCTCGAAATCTCTCCTTGGAGAGCTGATTTACGAGCTGCTGGTGGGGCATCATTAGCCGCAGCTGGAATATCCTTAATTTTCGGGCCAGTAGCACCAGCAGCTTGGGCTGTAGGTTGTGGAATTAGGGGCGGTATTGCTTCAGGACTTAGTTATTTTGATTAACATTATGAATAAACTAATTAAATACATTTTAATATTTCTTATAACGTTTATGATAAACCGAATTTATTAGACCCTCTAAACCTTGCTCTTAGCTGTAGTATAGGTGTCGTAATGACCGCCACTTTTTTCATTGGAACTATATAAAGGATAAGAAAAAATCTAACTGATTCATAGTACAAGCCCAATTACTTTAATAATTGGGCTTTTTTTATTAAAAAATAGACAGTTTATATTTGTCCAGTTTTTAGTAGGAAGTCCAGTTCGGCATTACCAACAAAAAAGAAGCCACTCAATGAGTGGCTTCTTTTTTGTTTTTTTTATGTTAACTGATTATTTCAATTTTTGTTTAATCTCAACCAATTCGTAAGCTTCAACAATATCACCAACTTTAATATCGTTGTAATTGGCAATATTTAATCCACATTCATAACCTTTAGCTACTTCTTTCACGTCATCTTTAAATCGTTTTAATGAACCAAGTAAACCATCAAAAATGACAATACCATCTCTAATCAATCTTACTTTACTGTTTCTATATACTTTTCCTTCTTGGACCATACAACCTGCAATTGTTCCCACTTTAGAAATTTTAAACACTTCTCTAATTTCAACAGTACCAACTATTTTCTCTTCAACCTTAGGAGCCAACATGCCTTCCATTGCATCTTTAACTTCTTCAATTGCATCATAAATAATAGAATATAATCTAATATCTATTTGCTCTTGTTCAGCAGTTTTTCTAGCTCCAACAGATGGTCTTACTTGGAAACCAATAATAATTGCTTCGGAAGCTGCGGCTAACATTACATCAGACTCAGAAATTTGACCTACTGATTTGTGTATAATATTAACCTGTATTTGTTCGGTAGATAGTTTCTGTAACGAATCAGAAAGTGCTTCAATAGAACCATCCACATCACCTTTAAGGATAACATTCAATTCTTTAAAGTCACCTATTGCTAAGCGACGACCAATTTCATCAAGTGTAATGTGTTTTTGTGTTCTAACACCTTGTTCACGTTGTAATTGTAATCTTCTTTCTGCAATAGCTCTTGCCTCTTTTTCATCATCCATTACATGGAATTTATCACCAGCATTTGGCGCTCCATTTAATCCTAATATCGATACTGGAGTTGATGGTCCAGCTTCTTCAACTTTCTGACCTCTTTCGTTAAACATTGCTTTTACTCTACCGCTATAACAACCAGCTAATAAAATATCTCCAATTTTCATAGTACCTGCTTGTACTAAAATTGTAGAAACATATCCTCGTCCTTTATCCAATTCAGATTCAATAACAGTTCCTACTCCATTTTTATTTGGATTCGCTTTTAAATCAAGCATCTCTGCTTCTAAAGCTACTTTTTCTAGTAAATCTTCTATACCCTGTCCGGTTTTAGCAGATACTTCTTGTGCTTGGTATTTACCTCCCCAATCTTCTACTAGAATATTCATTGTAGAAAGCTCTTCTCTCACTTTATCAGCATTAGCACCTGGTTTATCAATTTTATTGAAAGCAAAAACAATAGGTACACCAGCTGCTTGAGCGTGGTTTATTGCTTCTTTTGTTTGTGGCATCACACTATCATCAGCTGCAATTACAATAATTACAACATCTGTAACTTGAGCTCCCCTAGCACGCATAGCTGTAAACGCTTCATGACCAGGTGTATCTAAAAACGACACCTTTTTTCCACTTTTTAATCCTACTGAATAAGCTCCAATATGTTGTGTTATTCCTCCAGCTTCTCCTCCAATAACGTTTGCTTCTCTAATATAATCTAGTAAAGATGTTTTACCATGATCAACGTGTCCCATCACCGTTACAATAGGTGATCTTTCAACTAAATCTTCTTCATTATCTTCTGTATCTAATACTGCTTCACTTTCTTCTGTTGCCGAAACAAACTCTACAAAGAATCCGTATTCTTCAGCAATAATTGTTAATGTTTCAGCATCTAAACGTTGGTTAATCGATACAAATAAACCTAAGCTCATACAAGCTCCGATAATATCATTAACACCAACGTCCATCATAGATGCTATTTCACTTACTGTTACAAATTCTGTAATCTTTAAAAGTCTTTTTTCTGCTTCTTGTATTTCTGCAGCCATTTCACTTTGTTCACTTACAGATTGACGTTTATCTCTTCTATGTTTAGAAGCTTTACTTTTTCCTCCTCCAGTTAATTTAGCAAGTGTTTCCTTAATTTGATCTTGAATTTGTTGTTCTGTTAATTCTGCTTTCTTCTCAACTCTACCTCCACCTTTCTTAAACGGTGTTCTTCCTTGGTTTTTCTTAGCATTTTTATCAACATCAACCTTACGAGGTAATCTTTTTCTTTTCTTTTTAGATGCATCAGCACCACCTTCAGAAGAAGCTACTGGCTTCGCTTTTGTTTTAGGCTTATTTACTGGTAAGTCTATTTTACCTAGAACCTTTGGTGCAGATAGCTTTTCATATTTTGTTTCAATTTCTTCTCGTTTTGCA
>CAXBPN010000040.1:0-14069 GCA_963977515.1 uncultured Flavobacteriales bacterium | reverse complement strand
TGAGTTTGTAGTTCCTAAATCTATTCCAATAATTTTACCCATTGTATTTAATTTTAATTTGTAAACATTTTTTAATTACTCTGCTATAGTCAAAGGATGTGCCATTCCATTTTCAGCGTAAAAATGGCAGAAAAGCTTCTAAATAAAAAGTATTTTATAAGTAATAATGACATTAAGTCATAAAAAAAGCTTCAACTAAGTTGAAGCTTTTTAATAAAACCAAGTGATATTATTGACAAATATTTTGAGGAGTAGAACCTGTTCCTGTTTTAACCTCTGTACAAAACTCTCTTCCCATGGTTATAATTTTTTTAATAGTATATTCACTTAGATTAATCCTACCATCATAACCAACTTCTCCGATATCAGGTACCCCTGCAGACTTTTTCACATATATAGTCCTTGAAGAAAACAAACCTAACCCATTTGTAATATTTGTAAAATCGGGTTTATTTTGACTAATCCCTACTGAAGGATCATTAATTGACATATAAGTACTTAAATCTATGCCTGCTAAGGTATATTCTATCGTAGCATTTTTTATTCTTCTTTGTATAAGATTTGCCGTTGTAGTAGGTATTTTAGATTCAATTGCTGAAAATAAATCATTACCAGAAATTGAGAAAGACAAATTATTACCTTGAAGATTAGTTGCTAATTCTTCGCCCATTGAAATTCTTATAGATTTATCCCTTAGTACTGTATCTTTTGGAGTACTAGAATTATCATCTGTATCCTCTAGTGTGAATTCAATATAATTAAAAACAAACTCCGCTTTAACACGACCAAGGTTTGAGCTTGGTGTCAA
Organism: uncultured Flavobacteriales bacterium; assembly: GCA_963977515.1. Lineage (GTDB taxonomy): Bacteria > Bacteroidota > Bacteroidia > Flavobacteriales_E > Vicingaceae > Vicingus. Next base: position 13,261 of record CAXBPN010000040.1, on the reverse strand, counting down.
ATCAAAAATTTGAGTCTTAGCAGTATAAGATGAATTCATTAGATCTATAATATTAAATACAGAAGCTGTGGGGTTTTTAACAATGCCCGTTTCTGCCGAAACTGTTTTTTCTATAGCAATATTATAAATAGATAATTTATAAATGTTATCAGTATTTAGATTTGCTTTAGTAAACTTGTATAATACATTTGTTGTATTATCAAAAACACCATCATCTTTAGGTATGTCATTTACAACCCTATCCAATTTATATTCATCTACATAAACTCCTGACGGTGTAAACTCATCAATTTTAACACTAATTTCCCCATTAGCGTAATTATAATTATCAGCATTAGCAGCTAAGTCATTCGCTGACCCTTCTCCAATAAAACCTTTGTTTATTTTAATATAATGATCTGTTTCGCTTGGATCTAAAAGCCCATAAACAATTGTCATATCTTTATACTCAGCTTTAGTTTTTATATCTGTTTCACAAGAAGTAAATATCAAAGCTGTAATAATTGATGTAAAGAATACTATTTTTTTCATATCTATATAAATAACCACGTAGGCAAATTTATCATTTTAAATTTAACCAAACATATTTTGTAGCTTTGTCTTCCATATATTTTATTAGTGGTTAAAAACTTAATTAAACGGTTAATTATTAAAAACGAAAGGTGTTATGTCTGTTCATAAAAGTGATATAAAAAGAGTTACTACTCATGTTTTACAAGAAATGAAGCTGAAAGGCGAAAAAATAGCTATGCTAACTGGTTATGATTTTTCAATGGCAAAAATTATTGATAATGCGGGAATTGATATAATTTTAGTTGGAGATTCTGCTTCCAATGTAATGGCGGGCCATGAAACAACACTTCCTATTACATTAGACCAAATGATTTATCATGCATCTTCGGTAATAAGAGCTGTAGAAAGAGCTTTAGTTGTTGTTGATTTACCTTTTGGAGCGTATCAAGGGAATTCAAAAGAAGCACTTACCTCTTCAATTCGAATTATGAAAGAGTCTGGAGCACATGCCGTAAAACTTGAAGGTGGAGAAGAAATTCTTGAATCTGTAAAAAGAATATTATCTGCAGGTATTCCTGTAATGGGACATTTAGGTTTGATGCCTCAATCAATTTATAAATATGGAACTTATGTTGTAAGAGCAAAAGAAGATGAAGAGGCTGATAAATTAATTGAAGATGCTAAGCTTTTAGAAGAGGCTGGTTGTTTTGCAATTGTATTAGAAAAAATACCTGCAACTTTAGCTACTAGAGTTGCTCAAAAAGTTAAAATACCTGTAATTGGTATTGGTGCTGGTAATGGTGTTGATGGACAAGTACTAGTTGTACATGACATGCTGGGTATCACTCATGAATTTAGTCCTCGTTTTTTAAGACGATACAATAATCTTTATGAAGAAATTAAAGGATCTGTTGAAAACTACATAAAAGATGTAAAAACACTTGATTTCCCTAATGACAAGGAGCAGTATTAAAAATTTAACAAAAAAAGTAAAAGTCAATACTTTTTAAACTTATTGTTTTAAATCAATACATTTTTTTAAATTTAACCTATGAGAAGAAGTTTATCTCTTTTTTTTGTAGGTTTTTTTATTGTTTTTGGGTGTAAACTAAATGCCCAAAAGCTCCATTATGAACTACCTGAAAATGCCTCAAAACTTTATAATTCTGGTAATTATGTAAAGGCTCTTGAGCTTTATAAAGAACTTCATAAAAAAGACCTAAAAAATGTAAAAAACACTTATTACTTTGGGGTATGTCTAATTAATACTCACCAATATGATGACGGAATTAAAACTTTAGAAAAAATTGCTTCAAAACCAAATTGCCCCGATGAAGTTTGGTTTCACTTAGCTAAAGGTTATCACTATACACTTCGCTTTGATAAAGCAATATCCTACTTCAAAAAATTCATTAATTTAAATAAAGATGAAAAATTAAATGACGAAGCTAATCGTCTTATAGAGATGTGCCTAAATGCAAAAAATTTAGTTAAAAATCCTGTAAATGTAAATTTTGAAAACATTGGAGAAAGAATTAACTCTAAAGGAAAAGATTATTTACCTTTTATAACTGATAATGAGTCATTACTCCATTTTACAACAAGAAGAGAAGGGACAACAGGTAGAATATATGACATGGAAGGTTATTACACCTCTGATATTTATACAGCCAAATACAAGTATGAAAAATGGAGTAAAACAAGATCTGTTGGCTATCCAAACTCTTATGGTAATGAGTTTACTGCTGGAGTTTCTGAAGATGGTGAAAAAATATTTTACTACCTCAATAATCCTGACAACAAAAACGTTCTACATATTTCTCGAAAAAGTAAATCTTCCTTTAAGAAATCAGCTGCTATAAAAAGCAAAAGCATAAACGCTAAAAGTAGCGAACAAATTTCAGCGACCATTACGAACGATGAAAACACTTTAATATTTAGTAGTAATAGAGCTGAAAGTATTGGAGGTTTTGATTTGTATACTTGTAAAAAACTACCAAATGGTAAATGGGGTGAACCAGCAAATTTAAGTTCAAATATTAACTCTATAGCTAATGAGAATTACCCCTATTTAACTGATGATGGCAATACCTTATATTTTGTCTCTGATGGATACAATAGTATGGGAGGATATGATATTTTTAAGTCAACCTTTAATGAAGAAACAAATGAATGGTCAGCACCAATAAATATTGGATACCCAATAAACACACCTATTGACGATTATAACATTTGCTTTACCAACGATAAAAAGTTTGCCTACATAGCAGCTATAAGAAAAGATTCTTATGGAGATTACGATATTTATAAAATAAATTTTGAAGAAACTCCGGCTCAATTATCTACCATAAAAGGATATGTTTTAAATGCTGACTCCACTATTTTAAATACTCCTATCCACATTGAAGTTTTCAATTCTAAAACTGGTGACTTGCAAGGCATTTACGACAGTACAAAAAAAGGAACCTACATCATGATATTACCTCCTGGTCAGTACAACTTGGTTGCCGAAATTCCAAATCGAGGTACATTTAAAGAAAAATTAGCTATAAAGGATAGAAAATCATTTAAACCTGAAATATCACGCAATATTCGTGTTAACTTTGCTCAAGAAATAGAACAAAGCCACTAACGACTATTAATTTGATGACTACCGTTGACAACCTTGAAATTTTATATGAAGACAATCATATCATTGCAATTAACAAAAGGTCATCAGACATTGTTCAAGGAGATAAAACTGGAGATACCCCTCTTAACGAAATAGTAAAACAATACATTAAAATTAAATACAACAAACCTGGCGACGTTTATTTAGGTACTACTCATAGAATTGACAGACCTGTGAGCGGTATAGTTTTGTTTGCTAAAACAAGTAAAGCTCTTGAACGGTTAAACAAAATGTTTAAAGAAAAAACGATTCAAAAAACCTATTGGGCAATAGTAAAAAACAAACCCGAACATAACGAAGCTCATTTAGTTCATTACCTAAAGAAAAATGAGAAAAACAATAAATCATCTGCATATATTAATGAAAAAGGAGATGCTAAAAAATCTGAATTAAAATATAAATTGATTCATGAATTTAATAATTTCTTTTTATTAGAGATAACCCCCTATACAGGAAGACATCACCAAATTAGAGTTCAGTTATCTGCCATTAACTGCCCCATTAAAGGAGACTTAAAGTATGGTTTTAATCGTTCAAATAAAGATGCTTCTATTAGTTTGCATGCCAGAAAAATAGAATTTATCCATCCAGTAAAAAAAGAACCGTTAACTATTATTGCCAATCCAAATATTGAAGATAATTTATGGAATGAAGCTGTCAATATTTTTCGAAAATAATTCGTAATACTTAACATTTTTTAACAAAAAATAAGCACTAACATCTTTACAGGTAACGTTTTAAGGCTAAACTTTGTAATTAAGTTTAACATTTAAAATCTGTAAAAATGAAAAAAATAATTAAACCTACCCTCGCCTTAGTTGGACTATTAACCCTTAGTGGTTTTTTTTCCATTGCCTTATACAAGTCATTAGCTCAAGAAGAAAAAATTAAAGTTGTAGAACAGACTACACCTCCACAGTCTTTATTAGCATCAAATAAAACCATTGCTGGTTTTGTAAATTTTGAATATGCTGCAGAAATGAGTGTAAATTCAGTTGTACACATTAAAACTAAAACTGAAATAAGACGGCAAGCTGACCCTTTACTTGAGTTCTTTTATGGACGACCTCAACAGCTTCCTCCTCAATCCATTCAATCCTCTGGTTCTGGTATTCTTATTTCTAACGATGGTTACATTGTTACCAATAACCATGTTATTGATGGTGCTCAAGATATTGAGGTTGTACTGAACAATAAAAAAACCTTTACTGCCGAAATTATTGGTAACGACCCCAATACTGATTTAGCTTTATTAAAAATTGAAAGCAACGATTTACCCTATATTGAATATGGAAATTCGAACGATTTAAAAATAGGAGAATGGGTGTTAGCTGTTGGTAATCCTTTTAATCTTACCTCAACTGTTACTGCAGGAATAGTAAGTGCAAAAGGAAGAGATATAAATATTTTAAAAAACGATCCTTATACAGGTATTTCAGCAATTGAATCATTTATACAAACAGATGCCGCAGTAAACCCAGGTAATAGTGGTGGTGCTTTGGTAAATACGAATGGAGAACTAATTGGTATTAATACAGCTATACAGTCGAATACTGGATCTTACACTGGCTACTCTTTTGCAATTCCTGTAAATATTGTAAAAAAAGTAGTGAGAGATTTGAAAGAATTTGGAACCGTACAAAGAGCATTTATAGGCGTTAGCATTGCTAATATAGATAAAAAACTAGCTAAAGAAAAGGATATTACTGAATTAACTGGTGTATATGTTAATGGTGTTACTAAAAATGGTTCAGCTGCAAAAGCAGGTATTAAAAATGGAGATATCATAAAAAAAATAGGAAATAAAACTATTAATGATGTACCTGATTTACAAGAGCAAATTGGACAATTTAGACCAGGTGATAAAATATCTATTTCTTTACTAAGAGATAATGAAGAAATGGATGTTTCACTTACACTAAAAAATTTAAATGGTGACGAAGAGATTATTAACAATAACGAAAATGAACTTGTAAAAATACTTGGAGTCAAATTGGTTGAATTAAATAAAAAAGAATTGACCTCATTAAAGCTTAATAATGGTGTTAAAGTTGCACAATTATACAACGGAAAACTTCGCTCTATAGGGATAAATGAAGGTTTTATCATCACAAAAATCAACCATCAAAAAATCAACTCTATTAAAGACATCTCGACTGCTTTATCAAGTATAAAGGGCGGCGTGTTACTGGAAGGTATATATGAAAATGGTCGAAGAGAGTACTACGGATTTGGTTTATAACAATATTGATTTTATATGTTAAAAAGCTGTAAATTAATTTACAGCTTTTTTTGTTTTATAAATCCATAGGATGAATGGAACGACCAGTAAAGGCAAGCAATTTAATTAAGATAAAAAAAATTCTATTTTTAGTGAAAAGTGAAAAGCAATCAAAAATATCGGTAAATTTGCGTACCCTATCAGTATTAACATAAACTATCTCTATGAGACAACTAAAAATTACCAAATCTATTACCAATCGTGATAGTGCATCTTTGGACAAATATCTACAAGAAATTGGACGAGAAGAGTTAATAACTGCGGAGGATGAGGTAGAATTAGCCCAAAAGATAAAACAAGGTGATCAAGTTGCTCTCGAAAAACTAGTTAAAGCAAATTTAAGATTTGTTGTTTCTGTTTCTAAACAATACCAAAATCAAGGGTTAACCCTACCCGATTTAATTAATGAAGGTAATTTAGGCTTAATTAAAGCGGCTCAACGTTTTGATGAAACTCGTGGTTTTAAATTTATATCTTATGCTGTATGGTGGATTCGTCAATCAATACTTCAAGCAATAGCTGAACAGGCTAGAATTGTAAGATTACCTTTAAATCAAGTGGGTTCTTTAAATAGAATTAACAAAGCATTTTCTCAACTAGAACAAGAATTTGAAAGAGAACCATCTCCTTATGAAATTGCCGATTTATTAGAAATTGATAAGGATAAAGTTTCTGAATCAATGAAAATATCAGGGCGTCACATTTCTGTGGATGCTCCATTTAGAGATGATGAAGATGGAAACTTATTGGATGTTTTAGCAAACGATAACACTCCAAATTCAGATATTGGATTGATGAATGAATCTTTACAAAAAGAAATTAATCGTTCTTTAGCGACTCTAACTGATAGAGAACAAGATGTGATTAAATTGTTTTTTGGAATAGGAATACAACACCCTTTATCTCTTGAAGAAATAGGAGAAAAATTTAACTTAACAAGAGAACGAGTAAGACAAATAAAAGAAAAAGGAATTAGACGATTAAGACATACCTCGAAAAGTAAATTATTAAAAACATATTTAGGATAAAATGGAAGTGTTAAATCAAAACAAGAACGCTTACGAAGCAAAATTAAATCAATACGTAAGTGATGAAAAAGCTGCGGTAAGCTTAATTAGTTCTATTGGACATTTAATGTATGAGAAATCAATAGAATTAGTATTATTTAGAAACCCATTAGTTGACATTAGTATTTCTGAAGTATTAAAACTTCATAAAAAAGCAAAAACAATTAGCTTTAAACCCGTTGATATTCAAATCACTTGTGAAATAGCTAAAGAACTTATTAATTTAGAACTAGCTCCTTCTAAATTGGACATAGGTCGTTTAGCTAGTGAATGGGCATATGAAAAAGGAAATTACTCATCTCTTACCGATTTTTTAAATAATAAATTGAGTGGATTTCAAAATGACAACTCACATCAATTAAATCCTAAAGATGTTGTACTATATGGTTTTGGTCGTATTGGACGTTTAGCTGCTCGTGAATTAATTAAACAAGCTGGTAAAGGTCAACAGTTGAGGTTAAAAGCAATTGTGACTCGTTCAGTAACTAATGATGATATCATTAAAAGAGCTGCTTTATTAAGAAATGATTCAGTTCATGGGTTTTTCTCAGGTACTGTTGAAGAAGATTTAGAAAATAAAGCGTTAATTATAAATGGTCAGATTGTAAAAATAATTGAAGCAAAAAATCCTGAAGATGTAGATTATACCAGCTACGGAATAAATGATGCTTTAATTATTGACAACACTGGAGTATTTACGAATAAAGAACAACTTGGAAGACATTTAAAAGCTAAAGGCGTTAGTAAAGTACTTTTAACTGCTCCAGGTAAAGAAATTCCAAATGTAGTTTATGGTATCAATGAAGGTAATTTAGACATTGAAAATGATGATATTTTCTCAGCTGCATCTTGTACAACTAATGCAATTTCTCCTATTTTATATACTATTGAAAACACATTAGGGGTAGTAAGAGGTCATATCGAAACTGTTCATGCTTATACTAACGATCAAAACTTGTTAGATAACATGCACAAAAAACCAAGAAGAGGTCGTTCTGCTGCTATCAACATGGTTATTACTTCTACTGGTGCTGGTAATGCAGTAACTAAAGTAATTCCTTCATTAAAAGATAAATTAACTGCAAATGCAGTTAGAGTTCCCACACCAAATGGTTCGTTAGCTATTTTAAGTTTAAATGTAGCTAAAGAAACAAGTATTGAAGAGTTAAATGAAATTATTAGAAAAGCAGCTCTTGAAGGTGGTTTAGTAAATCAAATTAAATACGAAAACGATCCTGAATTAGTATCGAATGATATTATTGGAAATATATGTTGTTCTGTTTATGATAGTAATGCTACTATTGTCTCTAGCGATAAAAAGAATATTGTTCTATACGTATGGTACGATAATGAATTTGGATACACTAAACAAGTAATTAGATTAGCTAAATACATTGCAAAAGTTAGAAGATTAATTTATTACTAATCAGAATACTAGTTTAAAAATAATAAAGCTCACTAGAAATGGTGAGCTTTTTCTTATACTAAAATATGAAAGAAGAAAAAACGAAAAATAACCGTTTAAATAATATTTTAAAAGATTTAAATGGTTCTGATGAAAAGAAAATCACAACAGCTATAAAACAATTACGAAAACATGGTAATGCTAAAGCTATAGAGCCTTTGATTGACAGATACATGAGCAGTGATAATGATATTGTTAAAGAAGACATTACCTCCCTCCTTTTTGATTTAAAAGATGAATCTGCTGTTCCTGAGTTAATCAATGTAATGTCAAAAGCAAAATTTGAAAAGATAAAACCTTTTATCATTTCCATTTTATGGCAAGCTGCTATTGATTCTAGTAACCATATAAGTACTTTAGTAAAAGAGGCTATAATGGGAGATTATATGACCTGTATTGAAGTGTTAACTGTTATTGAGAGTTATGATTCTTCATTTAATGAAGAAGAAATAGAGGACTTAAAATTTGATTTAGATGAAGCAATAGAAGAAGCTGATATAGAAAAACAAAAGTTACTAATAACCATTAAATCGGTTTTAGAAGGCTTAAACATCGAATATTAAAAGAATAAATTTGTTTTCAAACAAAAACAGCTCTCAAAAATTTGAGAGCTGTTTTTATTTGATTAAAATACTGGAGAGAATATTATTCTGATTTCCCTCCAATTCTTATTCCAATTTTAACTGCTAATCTTAAGTCAACGGCAAGTTCGTTTCCAAAAAATGGTACATAGTTGTTTTCATCAAACTCTTTGTACTCTGTCTTAAATGTTCCAAAACCATCTTTAGTACCATCTTCAAAATCAGAATTACTGTACTTTACATCATTCATTATGAATTTACCAATACCTGCAGTTACTTCTAAAAACAAGGCTCCTGTAGTTTTCCATTTATAACCTGCCATAGCACCTAATGAAAGTCCTGATGAAGTTATATCTGTTTTCACTTCTGTCTTTGTTGTAGGAGTCGATACATCATAATAACTATACTCTACCCCTTTAGAAGATGACGTTCTAAACTTACCATAAATACCAATATAAATACCATCATTTCCTTTGTTAGGTGTCATAAAATATTTATATTCTGGTATTATATTCATTTCAGCATAATCAATTTCACCATTCATGTCTTTAGTGTCTGACAACATATTTTTTGCTGCCATATTAAAGTTAATTCCAACAGAATTATTACTATTAATTGCATACTCATAACCAATTCCATACTTAGAAAAGACGAATCCCAAAACATCAGTACTGATATCATGTTGAGCTTTTATATCTAAACCAGAAAATAATAAAGCTGCTACTATTAATTTTTTCATAATAATAAATTTAAGTGTTTAAATTACCAAAGAGATTTATAAGTCACATTTGCTTTTGGTCCTTTACCATACGCAACACCTATATCTCTAATCGCTTGTATTCTTTCACTTTCTTGTTGTTGATCTTTAACAATATATTTCCATTCTCTGTCGTCAATTTGCTTCACTTTTGCAGCAATTTTATTTGATAAAGTTTTAGCTTGTCCAATACAAGAGGCGTCAGGATTAATCGAAGCTAAAATAGCACCTGCTTTTTCAGCCGCTGCCATATCTTGAGCAGCATTCCAAATACCTGTAGCTTCTTGCAATTTCACCTTACACTCATTATCGATTTTAGCTTTAAATATTGGTTCAATTGCAGCCATTGCTTTTGTGTAACATTCCTCACAAGCTGTTGGTATTGCTGTTAACATAAAAATAGCTTGATCATAATCATTTTGATCAGCCTTAGATTGAGCTGTTTTAATAATCAAATCACAATTATCTTTATAATACTGAATAATTTTTTCTTTCCCTTGTTTCACAAAAGCTTGAATTTCAGGATCTCCTGGTTTAATCTGTTTTAAACCAGCCATAAATGCTTTTGTTTCATTAGTACCAACTCCTTTCACAGAGATATTGGTACTTGAAAAAACAGTCCCTTCAAATCCATCACCAATATATAGAGTTACATCCATATTGTATGCATGCATTGGCGGTGGACCAGGAAGAATATCCTTTGAAGCAAGCGTAACATTTGCTGAAATAATAAAACGAGTATTAAAAGGGCTTCCTCCTAATCCATTTTTAGTCACAACTTGTGTTAATTTATTTTCTAAGGTTTTTCTGGCTTTAACTGGCATGTTTTCAATTCCAGCAGGAACCCATGCAGTTAAACTAATTCTATTTTCATCCTTAGCATCTGTTTGAGAGAACCCAACAGTACTAGCAAAAAGGCATAGCCCTAAGAATAGTTTACTTAAATTTTTCATAATAAATATTTTTAGTTTTTATTTTTCTCCTAAAATAAGAGTAGCTCTACCTAATCCTTTCATAACTAATTTACTCTCAATTAATCTAGGATCTTCTTTTAACCATTTTCTTAATCCACTAGCAAATCTTCTAGCATCTTGAGCTCTACCTCTTTCATCAAACAAAGGAATTCTTACTTGTTCAAATAATGCCATAGACTCAGTCATGTCAGTAGTACTAAATCTTCCCTTAACAGTATTTTCAGCCATCCAATCTTCAATTAAGATACCTAATTCATCATCACCATAATCTTCACTTTCTAAATCACCATCCCATGAATCCCAAGTTTGAATTCTGATAATCACTTCTCTACCATTTTCAAACATATCATCAAAATGACCTTGAAGAGATGCACTAAAGTTATCAATATGAGCAGTTACTGCTTCTTTTAACAATACAGGCACTTCAGCAGAAAAAGAAGGTGCTCCTGTACCGTTTGCACCAGCTATTTGCTTATCAGTGTAAGCATCTAAACCTTGTAATATAAAGGTAATAGATTTTTTAGGTCCTGTTACATTTACTGTCCAGGTTAATTGAATGATAATATCAGCTTTAGCTACTTTTTTCAGTGCATCAATTGGGTTTTCATTTACTTCTGCTCCAGACTCTTTAGATGATCTCATGTTATCTTCAGCAGCATTAGATGCTAATGTTTTCATTGCAGACTCTAAATTCTTTAATGGGAAACCTCTTTCAGCCATCATATCATTGATAGATGAAATAACTAAAAGGATATCCGTATTTTCCTGCATTGCTTTTTTGTAATCAGGAATTTTAGTAGTTGTCCCGTCATTATCAAACTCCATTACATAACCATTCTTAATACACCATGCATCAGATGGTACTACCATTAATGTTGGTTTTTTTGCTTGACCGAAACTTAAAGTAGTACCTAAAATAATTAAGCTACATACTAGTAATATTTTTTTCATAATTCTTCTTTTTTATTTTTAATAATTGATTCTTATTTACTCATGATTCCGTCTTGAATCATTCTTTCTTTTAGTTTAGCTCTTTGAACTCTTATTGTAACACCATAAGTTACTTGGTCTCCCGATTTTTTTCTTCCTTGAATTACTGAAAAGTGCATATCAGAACCATCTTCCCCTGTAATAAATTCAGTATAAGGACCTCCATCAGCAAAAAAAGCATTGAAATAATCTTCTTTCTTCTCACGAATATTTACTTCAAATAAAACTGGCTTCATATTACATTCTGTTCTCCCTTTTCTTATTCCACTAAAAAGAACATCTCTTACTCCTGTCTTTTTAGCTTGTTCTACAGCATCCTCTCTATTTCTTCCATTACCCCAAGCTTTTAACGTTTGAGAGCCGTCTCCTTCAACACCCATACATTCGGTTTCGTAAGTATATGCACCCGACATGCTTTTTTGAGGATTACTGCAAGAAAATGATAAAACAGATATTAAAGCAACACCTAAAAATCCGTTAATTGTTAAATTAATTTTTTTCATATCTCTTTAAATTATTTTATTATTAAAATCCAGAAGATAAGCCTCTAACCACACCCGCAGCTTCTAAATCTTTTCTTAAGTTATCAGACATAACCACTACAACTACACCAACTTTATATTTGTATTTTTTTAGTTTTACTCCTATAACTTCTGGAGCAGCATCTCCAGATGTTGAAACAAATTTCATGTATTTACCACCATCAGCAAAAAAGTCTTTAAAATATTCTTCTTTTTCTTGCTCTAAAGCTGGATTATTTGCTAAAGGTTTTTGGTTAGTACAACCTTGAGCTCCTCCTGCATAACCTTGAAAAATAATACCATGAACAGCATTTTTCTTTGCTTGACCAGTAGCTACTTTGGCGTTTTTAGAATAAGACCATACTTTAATAACTTTAGTACCTGGTCTTCCAATACCTACACATTCAATTTCATATTTCCACTCTTCTGTATCTGCATTTGCTTTCTTTTGTTTGCTTATTTGCGCCGTTGAAACAAAAGAAAAAGCAAGAAATAACAGCGTTAATACACTTACTTTATTAATTATTGTTTTCATAATGATTGTTTTTAAATTTATAATTGATTAATTATTGTTAGTTGATTTGTCTAATTAACATACCTGGGTAATAATTTTTTCCTCCTTTAAAGATTGTATATTCTAAATCGTTTTCTGGTTTCATCGGTTCGCCATTCTCATCTAACAATTCTTCTCCTGCAGCAAATCTATTATCCCATATTTTCTTTTTGTCAACACTAATAACGCCTTTTCTTTTATAAGAAATTTTACCTTCTGCATCAGCAGTTTGTTCTAACACTTCATATTTATCTCCACCTTCTAGTCCTTCTTTCATTCCAATTTTTGCTCCAATTGGCACACCACTTACTAATGGAGTTTTTGTTCTAAAAGGTTCAAATTTTCGTTGAAGTTTAGCGTAAACCGCATCAATAGATTTTAATGTTGCATTTTTAATAATCATATTTTCATTTTGAGCATTTTTACCCATACCTGAGATAAATGCAGAGGCTTTTTGGAAACCTAAAAGTTTCAATTGAAATAAATTGGTATTGTCAAATGCTTCTTTTTTAGCTGGATCAATATTTGAATCGTCCATCCACAAAGATTGATAGAAAACAGCAGATGTTGAGTCATTCCATACTAACTGATATAAATAAGCCGTTGTCCAAACAGAATAGCCCTCTTTAGTTTTGTTGTAAAGGATATCTGCAGCTTTTTCTAATGGTTCTTTAAACGCTCCTTTAGTAGCTGCAATTGAATAAGCAGAATTTTTAACCGCTAAAGCTGCGACTTCATTACTTACAAATTTTGAATAATTAACAACAACAAAAGTGTTTGGAATCAATTCCTCACCAGCATCTGCCAACATCGAAGTGCCTCTTTCCGTTCCAGCTGCAACAGCTGCTGATTGTGCAGAAGCATCATAAAGACCTCTTTCTCCAATCA
>CAXBPN010000039.1:0-14151 GCA_963977515.1 uncultured Flavobacteriales bacterium | reverse complement strand
GCTACATTAACAGTATCTGATTTGGCTGGATGTCAATCATCAGCAACAGTTACAATAGAAGTAATAGGAGAGTCTTCGATCTTAATACCAAACGTATTTACACCAAACAATGATGGAAGTAACGATGTGTTTACAGTCTCAGGTACAAACCTTGAAGAAGTAAAAGGAGAGATATTTAATAGATGGGGACAAAAGATGTTTGAGTGGGATCATGTGAAAGGCTATTGGGATGGAAGAACATTGAGTGGAGCAGAAGCACCAGATGGAACTTATTTTTATATCATCACAGCTAAAGGGATGGATGGAGTAGAGTACTTTAAAAAAGGTGGCTTTAGTTTAATTAGATAAACCCTTCAAAATACCAATAAAAAAGGAGCAATATTTATTGCTCCTTTTTTATTGGTTAATAAAATTGTGAATAAATCATACTCAAGACTAAAAAAAAGTAATAAAAAAAATCCCGAAGGGTTGTATATATAAAATATTAATGTAAATTTGCACTCCCTTTTTTAGGGGTGAATATGTTTTTTAATTAAGTAAACTATGCCAACAATACAGCAATTAGTAAGAAAAGGAAGAACTAAATTAGTAAAGACAAGTAAGTCTGCTGCTTTAGATTCTTGTCCACAGAGAAGAGGGGTTTGTATAAGAGTTTATACAACAACACCAAAAAAACCTAACTCAGCAATGAGAAAAGTAGCTAGGGTAAGATTAACAAATGGAAATGAAGTGAATGCTTATATCCCAGGAGAAGGTCATAACTTACAAGAACACTCTATAGTGTTAGTAAGAGGTGGTAGAGTGAAAGATTTGCCTGGTGTTAAGTATCACGTAGTGAGAGGTGCTTTAGATACAGCTGGTGTTGATGGTAGAACTCAAAGAAGATCTAAGTATGGTACTAAAATGCCAAAAAGTAAAAAATAAAATTCCTAAATAAGGACTAAGCGTTATGAGAAAATCAAGAGCGAAAAAAAGAGTATTGCTTCCAGACCCGAAGTTTAATAATAAAAAAATTACCCAATTTGTCAATAACTTAATGTTAGATGGGAAAAAGAGTACAGCATTTTCTGTTTTTTACGATGCACTAGATATTGTAAATGAAAAAATGGAAGAAGAAGATTGTGTAGAAGTTTGGCAAAAGGCTGTAGATAATATTACACCAGGTGTTGAAGTACGAAGTAGAAGAATTGGTGGAGCTACATTTCAAATTCCACAACCTATTCGTGACGAGAGAAAAGTATCGATGGCTGTGAAATGGATGATTGCTTTTGCGAGAAAGAGAAATGAAAAAACAATGGCACAAAGATTAGCTGCTGAAATTATGGCTGCTTATAAAGAAGAGGGTGCTTCATTTAAGAAAAAAGAAGATACACACAGAATGGCTGAAGCAAATAAAGCTTTTTCTCATTTTAGATTTTAATTAGATTACTTTTAATATTACCATATAATGGCAAGAAGAGATTTAAAATTTACAAGAAACATAGGGATTGCAGCTCATATTGATGCTGGTAAGACAACAACAACAGAGCGAATTCTATATTATGGTGGAGTAAGCCATAAAATTGGAGAAGTACATGATGGTGCTGCTACAATGGATTGGATGGAGCAAGAACAAGAAAGAGGTATTACAATTACATCTGCAGCAACTACTTTAACTTGGCCATATAGAGGACAAGATTACCATGTGAACATTATTGATACTCCTGGTCACGTTGATTTTACTGTGGAAGTAAATAGGTCATTAAGAGTGTTAGACGGTTTGGTATTCTTATTTAGTGCTGTTGATGGTGTTGAACCTCAATCTGAAACTAACTGGAGATTAGCAAATAACTATAATGTGCCAAGAATCGGTTTTGTAAACAAAATGGATAGACAAGGTGCTGATTTCTTAAACGTGTGTAAGCAAGTTAAGGAAATGTTAGGTAGCCATGCTTTACCATTGCAATTAAATATTGGTGCTGAAGAAGGGTTTAAAGGAGTTGTAGATTTAATTAATTTTAGAGGAATTACTTGGAATGAAGAAGATCAAGGAATGACTTTTCAAGAAATTGAAATTCCAGCTGATATTGTTGATGAAGCAAGAGAGTTAAGAGGGCAACTTCTTGAGGCTGTGGCTGAATTTGATGAATCGTTAATGGAAAAGTATTTTGAAGATGAAAATTCATTAACAGAAAGAGAAATTTTAACTGCATTAAGAGCTGCAACAATTAGTGGAAAAGTTGTTCCTATGATGTGTGGTTCCGCTTTCAAAAATAAAGGAGTACAAGCGATGCTTGATATGGTGATGGAAATTTTACCTTCGCCAATGGATGTTGAAGCTATTGATGGAATTAATCCAAAAACTGATGAACCTACTTCTCGTAAGCCATCTTTTGAAGAACCTTTTGCAGCATTAGCGTTTAAAATTGCTACAGATCCATTTGTAGGTCGTTTATGTTTTACAAGAGCATACTCTGGAAACTTACCTGCAGGTTCTTACGTTTTAAATACTCGTTCTGGAAATAAAGAGCGTATTTCAAGAATTTTCCAAATGCATGCTAACAAGCAAAACCAAATTGATGAATTATCATGTGGTGATATTGCAGCATTAGTTGGGTTTAAAGATATTAAAACAGGAGATACATTGTGTGATGAAAAACATCCAATAGTATTAGAATCTATGGATTTTCCAGACCCAGTTATTGGTATCGCAATTGAGCCTAAAACTCAAGCAGATGTTGATAAAATGGGAATGGCTTTAGGAAAATTAACTGAAGAAGACCCTACATTAACAATTTATACAGATGAAGATTCAGGTCAAACTGTATTAAGTGGAATGGGTGAATTACACCTTGACATTATTATTGATAGATTAAAAAGAGAATTTAAAGTTGAGATTAACCAAGGTGAACCTCAAGTAAATTATAAAGAAGCAATTACAGGTTCAGTTACACATAGAGAAGTTTATAAAAAGCAATCTGGTGGACGTGGTAAATTTGCAGATATTCAAGTTACAATTGAAGCAGTAGAAGATCCTACAAAAGAAGGTTTGGAATTTGTAAATACTATTAAAGGTGGTAATATTCCTAGAGAATTTGTTCCATCTGTAGAAAAAGGATTTAAAGATGCAATGGCAAATGGTCCTTTAGCAGGATATGCTATTGATAGTTTAAAAGTAACTTTATTTGACGGGTCTTTCCATGCTGTCGATTCAGATCAATTATCATTTGAATTAGCAGCGAAGATGGCATTTAGAAATGCATTGCCTCTAGCGAATCCGGTAATTCTTGAGCCAATGATGAAAATCGAAGTGGTTACTCCAGAAGAAAATATGGGTGACATTGTTGGAGATTTAAATAGAAGAAGAGGACAAGTAGAAGGAATGGACGATAAGCACGGCTCTAAAGTTGTAAAAGCTAAAGTGCCATTATCTGAAATGTTTGGTTATGTTACTGCTTTAAGAACGATGTCTTCAGGTAGAGCAACATCATCAATGGAATTTTCTCACTATGCAGAATGTCCAAAAGGTATCGCTGATGCAGTTATTGCAAAAGCAAAAGGAAAAGTAGAAGCTTAATATATATATAAGAATGAGCCAAAAAATCAGAATAAAACTAAAATCTTACGATTTCAACTTAGTTGATAGATCAGCAGAGAAAATTGTAAAAACTGTAAAAAGTACGGGTGCTGTGGTTAGTGGACCAATTCCATTGCCAACACATAAAAGAATTTTCACAGTATTAAGATCTCCTCACGTTAACAAAAAATCAAGAGAGCAATTTCAATTGTCTGCTTATAAAAGACTAATTGATATTTACAGTTCAACATCAAAAACTGTTGATGCTTTAATGAAATTAGAGTTACCAAGTGGTGTAGATGTAGAAATTAAAGTGTAATGAAACTTTTTCTAATTATTAGAAAATATAAGTTGAATATATCCTGAACTTGTTTCAGGATCTTTACAAAAAAATAAGTAAAATTAAACTAGAATAAAATGCCAGGATTGATAGGGAAAAAAATAGGTATGACTAGTGTTTTTAGTGCCGAGGGTAAAAATATACCATGCACAGTAATAGAAGCTGGTCCTTGTGTAGTAACACAAGTCAAAAAGGTAGATACCGATGGTTATGAAGCTGTTCAGTTAGGGTTTGGAGAAAAAAGAGAAAAAATTA
This sequence comes from uncultured Flavobacteriales bacterium, assembly GCA_963977515.1. Taxonomy (GTDB): domain Bacteria; phylum Bacteroidota; class Bacteroidia; order Flavobacteriales_E; family Vicingaceae; genus Vicingus. The sequence continues at coordinate 10,000 of CAXBPN010000039.1, read as the reverse complement.
CTCCAAAACCAATGCAAGGACACTTTAAAAAAGCTGGAACAACAGCTAAAAGGAAATTAGTTGAATTTCAAGGATTTGAAGATAAGAATCTTGGAGATATTGTTGGAGTTGATCTTTTTGAAGAAGGTGAGTGGATTGATGTAGTTGGAACTTCAAAAGGGAAAGGTTTCCAAGGAGTTGTAAAACGCCACGGATTTAGAGGTGTTGGTGATGCAACTCACGGTCAGCATAATAGATTGAGAGCCCCAGGTTCCTTAGGTGCTGGCTCTACTCCTTCTAAAGTAATGAAAGGAATGAAAATGGCTGGTAGAATGGGTAACGATAGAGTTAAGATTGAAAACCTACAAGTACTAAAAGTTTACACAGATAAGAACTTAATCGTAGTTAAAGGATCAGTTCCTGGAGCTAAAGGTTCATACGTTTTAATCGAGAAATAATCAGGAGGAGATATTATGGAATTAGTTGTAAAAAATATAAACGGAAAAGATACGAAAACAAAAGCATCTTTATCTGACGCTATCTTTGCTATCGAACCAAATGATCATGCGATTTATTTAGATGTTAAACAATATTTAGCAAATCAAAGACAAGGTACTCATAAAGCAAAAGAAAGAGGCGAAATAGCAGGTAGTACAAGAAAAATTAAGAAGCAAAAAGGTACAGGAGGAGCAAGAGCTGGTAGTATTAAGTCGGGAACTCGTGTAGGTGGAGGAAGAATCTTCGGGCCAAAACCTAGAGATTATGAGTTTAAGTTAAATATTAAACAAAAAAGATTAGCTAGAAAATCTGCTTTAACTTATAAGGCTAAAGATGGTGCTATTATTGTCTTAGAAGACTTTACTTTTGACTCACCACAAACAAAAAAATTCACTGAATTATTAGGTAATTTAGAGGTTTTAAATAAAAAATCACTAATAGTGATTTCTGAACCAAATAAAAATGTATATTTGTCGTCCCGAAATTTGAAGGGTACTAAAGTAGTAACGGCTTCGGAAATAAACACTTATGATTTGATGAATGCTTCAAGTGTTATTTTAGCAGAAAGCTCAGTGAAAACGATAGAAACGATTTTAAGTAAATAAAATGAGTATAATTATAAAACCTGTTGTTACTGAAAAAATGACGGATCATACCGAAAAGCTTAACCGTTATGGTTTTGTGGTTGATCATAAGGCAAATAAGGTGCAAATTAAAAAAGCTGTAGAAGGAATGTATAATGTTACTGTTGAGTCAGTAAATACAATGATTTATGCAGGGAAATCTAAATCTAGATTCACAAAAGCAGGATTAATCTCAGGGAGAACAAATAAGTTCAAGAAAGCGATTATTACTGTTGCAGATGGAGATGTGATAGATTTCTACAGCAATATTTAAATTTTTTATTAACCTATACGGGGGCTCCAACCCTCTTAAGATATAAACAAAAATGGCAGTAAGAAAATTAAGACCCACTACGCCTGGGCAAAGACATAAGATTGTTAATACTTTTGATGAAGTATCTTCAGCTAAGCCAGAAAAAAGTTTAGTAGCAGGTAAATCTAAATCCGGAGGTAGAAATAATACTGGAAAAATGACCATGCGTTATATTGGTGGTGGTCATAAGAAAAAGTATAGAGATATCGATTTTAAAAGAGATAAAGAAGGGATTCCTGGAATTATCAAATCAATAGAGTACGATCCAAACAGAACAGCACGTATTGCTTTAGTTTTTTATAAAGATGGAGAGAAAAGATACATTCTTGCTCCAAACGGATTAGTTGTTGGTCAAGAGATTCAAGCGGGTAAAGGAGCAACTCCTGACGTAGGAAATTCTTTATATTTAAATGAAATTCCTTTAGGTACAGTAATTCATAATGTTGAGTTGCAACCAAATCAAGGAGCTAAAATGGCTCGTAGTGCTGGTGCTTATGCTCAATTAACTGCAAAAGACGGTAAATACGTTGTAGTAAAATTACCATCAGGTGAAACAAGATTGATTTTATCAACATGTAAAGCAACAATTGGAGCTGTTTCAAATTCAGAACATATGTTAGAAAGATCAGGTAAAGCTGGTCGTAGCAGATGGTTAGGAAGAAGGCCAAGAGTAAGAGGAGTTGTAATGAATCCAGTTGATCACCCAATGGGTGGTGGTGAAGGAAAGAATTCTGGTCAACATCCAAGATCTAGAAAAGGTCTTCCAGCTAAGGGTTACAAAACTCGTGCTAAAAAGAAAAGTTCAAGTAAATATATTATTGAAGGTAGAAAGAAATAATAAGATATGAGTCGTTCATTAAAAAAACCACCGTTTATACATTATAAATTACAGATGAGAGTTGACGAAGCTCAACAATCAGGAAAAAAATCTGTAATTAAAACTTGGTCAAGAGCATCTATGATTACACCTGATTTTGTTGGGTTAACTATAGCTGTTCACAACGGAAATAAATTTATTCCTGTTTATGTTACTGAAAATATGGTAGGTCATAAATTAGGTGAATTTTCGCCAACAAGAACCTTTAGAGGTCACGGTGGAAATAAAAAAGATAAAGGTAGAAGATAAAAAGATATACTATGGGTGCTAGAAAAAGAAATAAAGCAGAACAGTTAAAAGAGGCAAAGAAAACGAATAGTTTTGCTAAACTTAATAACTGTCCAACTTCTCCAAGAAAAATGAGAAAAGTTGCTGACATGGTTAGAGGTCAAGAGGTATTTAAAGCTTTAGCAATATTAAAGTTTAGCCCTCAAGATGCTGCTCCAAGATTAGAGAAGTTATTGAGATCTGCTATTGCAAATTGGGAAGCTAAAAATGAAGGCTCAAGACCAGAAGATAACAACTTAATAGTAAAAGAAGTTATGGTTGATAGTGCTAGAATGTTGAAAAGAATTCAACCAGCACCTCAAGGTAGAGCTCATAGAGTTAGAAAAAGATCAAATCACGTTACGTTAATAGTTGACAGTAAAAAAGTAGAAGCATAATGGGACAAAAAGTAAATCCAATAGCAAATAGATTAGGAATCATTAGAGGGTGGGATTCAAACTGGTTCGGTGGTAATAAATATGCCGATAAGATAGTTGAAGACTATAAGATAAGAGAATATTTAATGGCTCGTTTGCAAAAAGCAAGTGTATCTAAAATTATTATCGAAAGAACTCTAAAAGTTATTACTGTTACAATCAACTCTTCTCGACCAGGTATTATTATCGGTAAAGGTGGAAAAGATGTAGATATGTTACGTGAAGAGTTAAAAAATATTACGAAAAAAGATGTTCAAATTAACATCTTCGAAATAAAAAGACCTGAACTAGACGCAAAATTAGTTGCTGATAGTGTTGCTAAACAAATTGAAGGAAGAGTTTCTTTTAGAAGAGCAGCGAAAATGGCTGTAGCATCTTCAATGAGAATGGGTGCAGAAGGAATTAAAGTTCAAGTTGCAGGAAGATTGGGAGGAGCTGAAATGGCAAGGACTGAAGGTTACAAAGATGGAAGAATTCCATTGCATACTTTTAGAGCTGATATTGATTATGCTTTAACAGAAGCACATACAACTTATGGTCGTATTGGAGTTAAAGTATGGATTTGTAAAGGAGAAGTTTACGGAAAAAGAGATTTATCACCAAACGTAGGACAAGGAAAATCTAAATCTGGCGGAGCTGGAGGAAACGATAAGAAGTTTAGAGGTGGTAAAAGAAGAAACAATAAATAGTAGAAAGTAAGATAAAATTAATATACGATGTTACAACCTAAAAGAACGAAGTTTAGAAAAATGCAAAAAGGGCGTATGAAAGGAAACTCTCAGCGTGGTAATCAAATTGCATTTGGATCGTTTGCGATTAAAACATTAGAAGAGTGTTGGTTAACCGCTCGTCAGATTGAAGCAGCAAGGATTGCTGTAACAAGATACATGAAAAGAGAAGGTCAAATTTGGATTAGAGTATTTCCAGATAAGCCAGTAACTAAGAAGCCGGCAGAGGTAAGAATGGGGAAAGGTAAAGGTAATCCTGAGTTATGGGTTGCTCCAATTAGACCTGGTAAAATTATCTTTGAAGCTGAAGGTGTGCCATTAGAGATTGCAAAAGAAGCTTTAAGATTAGCCGCACAAAAATTACCGGTTAAAACAAAATTTATTACTAGAAGAGACTACGTTGAATAAATATTAAATAATGAAGCAAGTAGATATAAAAGATCTTTCAGTTGATGATTTAACTGAAAAATTACAAGAACAAAAAAGTACTTTAGCAAAACTTAAATTAGGACATGCTGTTTCTCCATTGGAAAACCCAGCCCAAATTAAGGAAGTTAGAAGAACAGTAGCTAGAATTAACACAGAGCTTGGAAAAAGAGCACTTCAAGCATAAATAGATACTTAAGATGGAAAATAGAAACTTAAGAAAAGAAAGAGTAGGTTTAGTAGTAAGTAATAAGATGGATAAATCTATTGTTATTACGGTAGAAAGGAAAGTGAAACATCCAATTTACGGGAAATTTGTGAAAGCAACTTCTAAATTTATGGCTCATGATGATAAAAATGACTGTAACATTGGTGATACAGTTAAAATCATGGAAGTACGTCCAATGAGTAAAAACAAATGTTGGAGATTAGTTGAAATAATTGAAAGAGCTAAATAATTATGATACAGCAAGAAAGTAGATTATCGGTAGCAGATAACAGTGGAGCAAAAGAAGTACTTTGTATTAAAGTATTAGGAGGATCTAAAAGAAGATATGCTTCTATAGGAGATACAATTGTAGTAACTGTTAAACATGCAATGCCTGCAGGCAATATCAAAAAAGGAGCAGTAGCTAAAGCTGTTGTTGTTAGAACAAAGAAAGAAATTAGAAGACCAGATGGTTCTTATATAAGATTTGATGATAATGCAGCAGTATTATTAAATCCAACAGGTGAAATGAGAGGTACTCGTATCTTCGGACCTGTAGCTAGAGAATTACGTGAAAAAGAATTTATGAAAATTGTTTCGTTAGCACCAGAGGTACTATAAAAACAAAATAAAAGAAACATTTTAGTTATGGCTAAATTACACATAAAGAAAGGTGACACTGTAAGAGTTATTGCAGGAGAGTCTAAAGGTGCAGAAGGTACTGTTAGAAAAGTATTTACTGAGAAAAACAGAGCTATTGTAGAAGGTGACGACATTAAAAAAATGTCTAAACATTCTAAACCTAATGCCGCTAACCCTAATGGAGGGATAGTGAAAGAGGAAGCACCAATACATATTTCTAACTTAATGGTTATTGATGGCAAAGGAAATGCTACAAAAACAGGAAGAAAGTTAGATGATTCAGGAAAAAAAGTACGTTATTCTAAAAAGTCAGGGGAGGTTATAGTATAATGAGTTACACGCCTAGATTAAAAAAACAGTATAAAGAAGAAATAGTTTCTTCTTTGAAGGAAAAGTTTAGTTATACATCTGTTATGCAGGTTCCTAAACTTAGTAAAATTTGTTTAAACCAAGGAGTTGGTGATGCAGTTTCTGATAAGAGATTAATAGAATCAGCTGTAGAAGAAATGACAATTATTTCTGGACAGAAAGCTAACGCAACTTATTCTAAGAAGGATATTTCTAATTTCAAATTAAGAAAAGGAATGCCAATTGGAGCAAGAGTTACTTTAAGAGGAGATAAGATGTATGAATTTTTGGACAGATTGATTTCTGTTTCTTTACCTCGAACAAGAGATTTTAGAGGTATTGAAAGTAAAGGATTTGATGGACAAGGTAACTATACTTTGGGTATTAAAGAACAAATTATTTTCCCAGAAATTGACATTGACAAAATTAAAAATGTAACTGGTATGGATATTACTTTCGTTACATCAGCTAATACAAATGAAGAAGGATTAGCTTTATTAACAGAATTTGGTTTACCATTTAAGAAAAAACAATAGAACATGGCTAAAGAATCAATGAAAGCGAGAGAACGCAAAAGAGAAGCAATGGTAGAAAAGTACGCTGACAAAAGAGCTGCTTTAAAAGCTGCTGGCGATTGGGATGCTCTACAAAAATTACCAAAAAACTCATCTAAAGTAAGGTTACATAATAGATGTAAGTTAACAGGAAGACCAAGAGGGTATATGAGACAATTCGGAATCTCTCGTGTAACATTTAGAGAAATGGCTTCGGCTGGTTTGATTCCTGGAATCAAGAAAGCAAGTTGGTAAATAGAAATAATTATTTAAAAAAGGATTAAAAATGACAGATCCAATAGCAGATTACTTAACAAGAGTTAGAAACGCTGTAAGTGCAAAACATAGAGTAGTTGATATTCCTGCTTCAAACGTAAAAAAGGAAATTACTAAAATTTTGTTTGATAAAGGTTACATCTTAAACTACAAGTTTGAAGACGATACTGTTCAAGGTAATATTAAAATTGCATTGAAATATCATCCTAAATCTAAGGTTTCAGCAATCACAAGTTTAAAGAGAGCTAGTAAGCCAGGATTAAGAAAGTATGCAAGTTCTACAACTATACCAAGAGTAATTAATGGTTTAGGAGTGGCAATTGTATCTACTTCAAAAGGTGTTATGACTGATAAAGAAGCCAGAAGAGAGAATGTAGGTGGTGAAGTATTATGTTATGTTTATTAATTAAGAAAGATATAGAGTTATGTCAAGAATAGGAAATGCACCAATAACAATACCTCAAGGAGTTGAAGTTAAAGTTGAAAACGGTTTGGTTACTGTAAAAGGACCAAAAGGAGAATTAACTCAACAAATTGATGAAGCCATTACGGTTGAAGTAGAAGGTACTGAAATCAATGTTAAAAGAAGCACTGAGGAAATTCCTCATAAAGCTAAGCATGGTTTATACAGATCTTTAGTTAACAATATGGTTATTGGAGTATCAGAAGGATACAAAACAGTACAAGAATTAGTAGGTGTTGGATATAGAGCAACTAATCAAGGACAAAATTTAGAGTTGTCTTTAGGATTCTCTCATAATATTGTTTTTCAATTACCAAACGAAATTAAGGTAACTACTGAATCTGAAAGAGGTAAAAACCCAAAAGTAATTTTAGAATCACATGACAAACAATTGATTGGACATGTTGCAGCTAAAATTAGATCAATGAGAAAACCTGAACCTTACAAAGGAAAAGGAATTAAGTTTGCGGGTGAACAATTAAGAAGAAAAGCAGGAAAATCTGCAGCTAAATAAATAATTATCATAATAAAGATATTATGGCACTGAGTAAAAAAGATAGAAGATTAAGAATTAAGCGAAGAATTAGAAAGATTGTTTCTGGTACTGCTAGTCAACCAAGATTGTCAGTTTATAGAAGTAATAAAGAAATTTATGCTCAAATAATTAATGATGAAAATGGAGCTACATTAGTTGCTGCATCATCAATACAAAAAGATGTAAAAGCTAAAGGGAATAAAACCGAAGTAGCTTCAATCGTTGGAAAAGCAATTGCTGAAAAAGCTTTAAAAGCTGGTATCGAAAAAATTGCCTTTGATAGAGGTGGTTATTTGTACCATGGTAGAGTAAAAGCATTAGCAGAAGCTGCACGTGAAGGTGGGTTAAAATTCTAAATTTGATATAATTAGAGATATGGCAAATACAAATGCAAAAAAAGTTAGATCAACTGAAACTGAATTAAAAGATAAGTTAGTTGCGATTAACAGAGTAACTAAAGTTACTAAAGGTGGTAGAAATTTCAGTTTTTCTGCAATAGTTGTTGTAGGAGATGAGAAAAATGTTGTTGGTCACGGTTTAGGAAAAGCTAATGAAGTAACAGAAGCAATTACTAAAGGAATAGATTCAGCTAAGAAAAATCTTATTAGTGTTCCTGTTATTAATGGAACAATACCTCACGAACAAAATGGTAAATTTGGTGGTGCAAGAGTATTTATGAGACCTGCATCTCATGGTACTGGTGTAATTGCTGGTGGTGCGATGCGTGCTGTTTTTGAAAGCGTTGGTATTACTGATGTTTTAGCAAAATCTAAAGGTTCATCAAATCCTCACAATGTTGTTAAAGCTACATTAAATGCTTTGGAGCAATTAAGAGATGCTTATACAGTTGCTGACCATAGAGGAGTAGAATTAAATAAAGTATTTAACGGATAGTATAACATTTTTTGAAATGGCAAAAGTTAGAATAAAACAAGTTAAGAGTCAAATAAATAGACCAGCACGTCAAAAAAAGACTTTAATAGCTTTAGGTTTGAGAAAAATGAACCAAGTAGTAGAGCATAATGCAACACCTCAAATTATGGGGATGGTTGATAAAGTGCAACACTTATTAGAAGTAGAACAAGTAAAATAATATTAAATAATTTATACAATGGACTTATCAAATTTACAACCTGCGGAGGGTTCAACAAAACAGCGTAAGCGAGTAGGACGTGGTCAAGGATCTGGTAGAGGAGGAACTTCTACTAGAGGACATAAAGGGGCCAAGTCTAGATCTGGATATTCTCGTAAAATAGGATTCGAAGGTGGTCAAATGCCACTTCAAAGAAGAGTTCCTAAATTTGGGTTCACGAATATTAATCGTGTAGAATATAAAGGAATTAACCTTGATACGTTGCAAGAATTAGTTGAAAAAACTAAAGCAACTGAAATCACTTTTGATTTATTAAAAGAAAATGGATTAGTTTCAAGAAACGATCTAGTTAAGATTTTAGGTAGAGGAGAATTAAAAGCTAAATTAAATGTAACAGTTCATGCTTATTCAGCATCAGCTAAAGCAGCAATAGAAGCTCAAGGCGGAGCTGCAAACACATTATAAAATTATAATGAAGAAATTTTTAGATACCATAAAAAACATTTGGAGTATTGAAGATTTGAGAGCTCGAATCATCACTACTCTAGGTCTTTTATTAGTATATAGGTTAGGTTCTTATGTTGTGCTACCAGGAGTAGATTCAACAATGTTAGAAGCTGCTAACGCTAATAACTCAGGTGGAGGATTATTAGACTTAATTAATATTTTTGCTGGGGGAGCATTCTCAAGAGCATCAATTTTTGCTTTAGGAATTATGCCTTACATCTCAGCTTCAATTGTAATCCAATTATTAGGAATGGCTATTCCTTATTTTCAGCGATTACAAAAAGAAGGAGAAAGTGGTAGAAGAAAAGTTAATCAAATTACTCGTTTCTTAACAATTATAATTACTGCTTTTCAAGCACCAGGTTATATAGCATCTCAAATTACTACTCACCAAGGCGTTGTTCCTAACGATGGTCCAATGTGGTGGTTTTCAACGGTACTGTTATTAATTACAGGTACTATGTTTGTTATGTGGATAGGTGAACGAATTACAGAAAAAGGAATCGGTAACGGTATCTCTTTATTAATTATGATTGGTATAGTTGCAAACTTACCATCGGCATTCGTATTCGAAATCGCATCTAGGTTCGGTATAGGTGGTGTAGGTGGACCAATTGTATTGTTAATCGAAGTAGCTATCTTATTATTTGTAGTTGTATTATCTATTTTATTAGTACAAGGAACAAGAAGAATTCCTGTTCAATATGCTAAAAGAATAGTTGGAAATAAGCAATATGGAGGAGTTAGACAGTATATACCATTAAAAGTTAATGCTGCAGGTGTAATGCCAATCATTTTTGCTCAGGCAATTATGTTTATACCATTAACTTTAGCTGGTTTTGGTGAAGGAGGAGTTACTTCTTGGTTTGTTACTACTTTTAGTAATCCAAATAGTTTTGCTTATAACTTTACATTTGCTTTAATGATTATTGCTTTTACTTACTTCTATACAGCAGTAACGGTAAACCCTAATCAAATGGCTGATGAAATGAAAAGAAACGGTGGTTTTGTTCCAGGTATTAAACCGGGTAAAAAAACGGCAGAATTTATAGATAATGTAATGTCTAGGATTACTTTACCAGGATCTATATTCTTAGCTTTAGTTGCAATATTGCCAGCTTTCGCTATGTTAGGTGGAGTAAATCAAGCATTCGCTTATTTTTATGGAGGAACATCTTTATTAATTATGGTGGGTGTAATATTAGATACATTACAACAAATAGAAA
>CAXBPN010000038.1:0-14223 GCA_963977515.1 uncultured Flavobacteriales bacterium | reverse complement strand
ATGAGTATGTAGCAAAAATTGGAGCAAACTTAATTGTAGGTTCTGTGCAAAAATCCATTGATGAGGGAAAGGCTGTAGAAGAAAAAGGCTTTAGTGCAAGTAGAAATGCCTTGCAGACAGTAACTTTATTAGATACTATTGAAGAAAATAAGTTTGATTGTGCAATGGGAGGAGCAAGGAGAGACGAAGAGAAAGCAAGAGCAAAAGAACGATTCTTTTCTCATAGAGATGAGTTTGGTCAATGGGATCCTAAAAATCAGCGTCCTGAATTATGGAATATTTTTAACGGAAGAAAACAAATGGGAGAACACTTTAGAGTTTTCCCGATTAGTAATTGGACAGAAATGGATGTTTGGCAATACATTTTGCAAGAAAAGATTGATATTCCATCAATATATTTAGCACATGAAAGAGATGTTTTTGTACGTGATGGAGTTATCATGTCAACAACCGATTTTATTGAGCAAAGAGATACTGAACCAACTGTTAAAATGAAAGTTAGATTTAGAACAATTGGAGATGCTACTTGTACTGGAGCAGGTGAATCTGATGCAGATAGTATTGAGAAAATTATTGAAGAAGTTGCTGCGGCTAGAACGACAGAAAGGGGAACTAGATCAGATGATAAACGTTCAGAAGCAGCGATGGAAGATAGAAAAAAACAAGGATATTTTTAAGTTATGAATACGAACTCATATTTAGATATGGAACTTTTACGTTTTTCAACCGCAGGAAGTGTTGATGATGGAAAGAGTACTTTAATAGGAAGGTTATTATACGATTCAAAATCGATTTTTGCAGATCAATATGAAGCTATTGAAGAATCAAGCCGAAGAAAGGGAGATGAAAATGTAAATCTTGCTTTATTAACAGATGGACTGCGTGCTGAAAGAGAGCAAGGAATAACGATTGATGTCGCCTACCGATATTTTGCAACTCCTAAACGTAAATTTATTATTGCTGATACACCAGGTCATATTCAATATACACGTAATATGGTTACAGGTTCATCAACTTCTAATTTATCAATTATATTGGTAGATGCTAGGCATGGAGTTGTAGAACAAACATCAAGACATACATTTATTTCGTCACTTTTAGGAATACCCCACGTTGTATTTTGTATTAATAAAATGGACTTGGTTGATTATTCTGAGGAAGTTTTTGAAAAAATAAAAAAAGACTTAGAAGCATTTTCATCTAAATTAGATGTAAAAGACATTCATTTTGTTCCATTGAGTGCTTTAAATGGAGATAATGTGGTACACAAATCTGAAAATATGGATTGGTACCAAGGTTCTACCTTGATGTATTTGTTGGAAAACATTCATATAGGTAGTGATTATAATCATATTGACTGTCGATTCCCTGTTCAAAATGTAATTAGACCACAATCAACAGAGTATCACGATTATAGAGGATATGCAGGAAGAATTGCAGGAGGTGTTTTTAAGCCAGGAGATGAGGTCATGGTGTTACCATCAGGATTTACTTCTAAAATAAAATCGATTGATACGATGAATGGAAGTATAGAAGAAGCATTTGCACCTATGTCTGTTGCACTTACTTTAGAAGATGATATTGATATTAGTAGGGGAGATATGATTGTTCGTGAAAATAATAAATCTGAAGTTAGCCAAGATATTGATTTAATGGTTTGTTGGTTAAATGAAAAAGCAATTGTTCCGAATGGTAAGTATGCTGTTAAACATACTTCTAATGATGTGAGATGTGTGATTAAAGAAGTGAAATACAAGATTAACATTAATACATTACATCGTATTGAGGATGACAAAGAAGTTAAGATGAATGAAATTGCTAGAATTTCGATTCGTACAACCAAACCTTTATTATTTGATAAATATGCTAGAAATAGAACTACTGGTAGTTTGATATTAATAGATGAAGCTACCAATGAAACTGTTGGAGCAGGAATGATAATAGAGTAAATTAAAATACCAGCAGATAATTTTGAGATTTTAATTTACAATACATCGTTAAAGTTTTCGTTGTAGTAATATTTATTCTTAAAAATCTTACTGTAAAAGTTTAGCTTTGCCAAATGACTATAAAATTAAAGCTATACATAATCTTCTCTATCAGCTTTTTTCTTTTGCTAAATGGATTAAAGAGTCAAGAGCGTGTAACTACGTTTGGGCTTCAAATTAAACCAATAATTCCAAGTTCTCTTTTTAACACAGGAGAGCAGTTATTAGATCAAAATAATGTATTCTTTTCAGTAAAACCTAAGTTGGGCTATAGTTTTGGAATGGTAATACGTAAAGGATTGACCAAAGCATTGTCGTTAGAAACAGGTATAAATTATTTAAAAAGAGGTTATACTTTAACTATTGATGACCAAGATTTAAACTTTACTGATCAATCAAGTTTTAGTCTAGTAAACTACGAAATACCCATCTCATTATTGGTTTATGTAAAACTTGGACGTAATATGTTTATGAATGTTTCGGGAGGTGTTTCGATGGATATTTACCCATCGGATTTATTTACATATAGTGAAAATTTTCAAAATGATGTTATCGTTAGAAACTGGATTCAAACAAGTTTAATTGCTAATGTTGGTTGGGAGTATAGAACTGAAAAAAGTGGTTACTTTTATTTAGGAGGTTCATATCATCGTCCTTTCTCAGCTATTGCTAAAGAAATAGTATGGTATAATGGAAACGGGAGAGATGAACGTCCAATATTTGATTTAATAGGTAATTATGTAACAATAGATTTTCGATACTTTTTCCATGAAGACCCCGAGAAAAAGAAAAGAAAAACAAAAAATTCCATTAAAACAGGAAAAACTAAATAGCATTGTCTCTAGCTGTTTTTCAAGTAGATTAGTTATTTTTGCCCCTTAAATGATTATTTAAATGAAGATTTCTTATAGTTGGCTAAAAAATTACATTAACGTTAGCGTTAATCCCGAAAAAATTGCTAAAATTTTAACTGATAGTGGGTTAGAAGTTGAAGGTTTTGAAAAGCAACAAACAATAAAAGGTGGTTTAGAAGGATTAGTTATTGGAGAGGTTGTTGAAAAAGCACAACATCCAAATGCTGATAAACTTAGCTTAACAAAGGTTGATGTAGGAGGAGAAGATTTATTGTCTATTGTTTGTGGAGCACCAAATGTTGCTGTAGGACAAAAAGTTGTGGTAGCTACAGTTGGAACAATCTTATACTCAGGAGAAGACAGTTTTAAGATAAAAAAGTCTAAGATAAGAGGAGAGCTTTCTGAAGGAATGATTTGTGCGGAAGATGAAATTGGTTTAGGTAAATCTCATGATGGAATAATGGTGTTAGCTGCTGATGCTAAACTAGGAACTCCTGCTAAAGAATACTTTAATATAGAGGATGATTATATTTATGAAATTGGATTAACCCCTAATAGAGCAGATGCTACCGGGCATATTGGTGTAGCAAGAGATATAGTAGCAGTTTTAAATGTTAATAACATACAGGCTGCTAAGTTGGTAAAACCTTCGGTAGATGATTTTAAAATTGAAAATACAAATAATCTTATTGATGTAGTTATAGAAGATTCAACTCTTTGTCCTCGATATTCTGGAATTACATTATGCGGAATTGAGGTTAAAGATTCTCCTGATTGGTTGAAAAATAGATTGCTTTCTATAGGATTAACTCCTATTAATAATATTGTTGATGTAACAAATTTTGTGTTGCATGAAACAGGACAGCCTTTACACGCTTTTGATGCAGATAAAATTGCAGGAAAAAAAGTAACGGTTAAAACTTTAGCCGATAAAACTAAATTTACAACTTTAGACGACAAAGAGCGTGAATTATCTGCTGATGATTTAATGATTTGTAATGATAAGGGTGGAATGTGTATCGCTGGAGTTTTTGGAGGTGCACAATCAGGCGTTTCAAAAAACACAACAAATATATTTTTAGAAAGTGCTTATTTTAATCCTGTCACTATTCGTAAAACAGCTAAGCGACATGGGTTAAACACTGATGCTTCTTTCCGTTATGAAAGAGGAGGAGATCCAAATATTACAGTGTATGCTTTAAAAAGAGCAGTAAATTTGATAAAAGAAGTTGCTGGTGGAAATGTGTCATCAGAAATTATAGATGTTTATCCAAAACCTATTTCAAATTTTGAGGTGGAGTTGAATTATGTAAATTGTGAAAAAATTATTGGCGAATTTATAGAGCCATCTATCATTAAAAACATTCTTACTTCATTAGAAATAGAAATTATAAGTGAGAATGAAAATGGCTTGAAGTTATCTGTACCTCCTTTTAAAGTAGATGTACAACGAGAAATAGATGTAATAGAAGAAATTTTACGTGTTTATGGTTATAACACGATTAAATTACCATCAACTATGAATTCATCTATAGTTCATAGAGATAATATTGATAAAGAACAGGTTACAAATAGTATTTCTGATTTGTTGATTGCTAATGGATTTCATGAAATCATGTCAAATTCTTTAACAAAATCTTCTTATTACAAAGAGCAAGAAACATTAGTAGAAGTTTCTAATCCTTTAAGTAGTGAGTTAGATGTGTTAAGACAATCGATGTTGTATAATGGGCTTGAGGTTATACAATACAATCAAAATAGAAAAATGCCAGATTTAAAACTTTTTGAATTTGGAAAAACGTACTACAAACATGAATCAAAATTTAGTGAGACAAATTATTTAAGTCTTTTTATTTCAGGAAAGCATCAAGAAGAAAGTTGGATTGGAGAAGGTGGTCAATCCAATTTTTATCATTTAAAAGGGTTTGTTGATAGTGTTATAAATCGATTCGGATTAAATAAATTAAAATTTGTGCGTAAAGAATCGGAATTAAACAATCTAGTTTATGGGCTTTGTTATGAAGTAAACAATAAAGAGCTTTTAAATTTCGGAAAAGTTGATACTACTCATCAAAAGCAATTTGATATTAACCAAGAAGTATTTTATGCTCAAATAAATTATGATGTTTTTATAGATTTGATTCATTACTCTAAAAATATACAACACAAAGAGGGGGCAAAATTTCCTTCTGTTCGAAGAGATTTGGCTTTATTGCTTGATACATCAGTAAATTATGCTCAAATTGAAAATATAGCATTAAAGCAAGAACGAAAATTATTAAAGAATATCGGTTTATTTGATGTTTATGAAGGGAAAAACCTAGAAGAAGGTAAAAAATCTTACGCAGTTAGTTTTATGTTTCAAGATGAAAATAAAACCTTAACAGATGGTCAAATCGAATTTGCTATGAATAAATTGATTTCTGCTTTCGAGAAAGAGTTAGGTGCGAAACTGAGGTAGTAAATTATACCAGTTTAACTTCAAAAGTCTCTAAAGGTGTTTTGAATTACAAGTGGTCGGATGACTGTCTTAATTAACCTAAAGTCATCCGACCATTCTGCTAAATAACGAAATTATCAAGCATTTTGATTTTAAATTGGTATTAGTTAGTTTTTGTGAAAATTGCCGTAACATTATCTGGTCCTGAACCATCATCAGCAATATAACTCATATTAATTTGTGAGTTATTAATCAATGTTCCTGAACCAGAAACATCAAATCCATTAATATTTTGTAAAAATAAATTAAGGTTATTACCATTCAATTCAACTTGAGCATAACTCAACTGTACACCTATGTTATAAAAGTTGTCAATTACTATTCGATTAGCAATAGAGCTATGAGGGTTAATATATACAGAGTAAATACTCTGACCTAGTTGTTGAGAATTTTCTTCACAAACCCATGTCCCAGTAAAATTACTAATTGGGGAACTATTGTCTTTTTCATCATCTTTTTGACAAGAAAATAATAGGGTAACAACAAAGGAATAAAAAATAATTTTTTTCATAAAAGGATTATTTTGATACTAAATTAATAAAAACAAAGACTGTACCATAAATTATTACATTCTTTAAATGCTATTTTATTAAATTAATAAAAGATGCTTGTATATAATTCGCATCTTATTTTAACCGATAAAAGTTAAATTTAACCGTTAATTAAATGTTACTCATATTTTAAATTATAGTTGTTTGTCGAATAAAATATTATTTGTATTTTTGGCTCACTAACTAAAAATTTTAATTATTAACTAAACTAATAAAAAATGAAAAAAATTACTTTATTATTAGGAATGGCTATTGCTACAACTGTTGGGTTTTCTCAAATTGTTGTAAATATAACTTCCGCTCCTTCTTGTACAAATCTTGAAGGAAATTACAATTTTGAAATGGCAAACACTACTGGTGCCCAGGCAGGTTGGGGTGCTAGTCCTGATATGTTTGTTGGTACTAACGCTATAGTAGATGGTGAAATGGTATTGGTTGACGATGGAACAACTCCAGGAACAGATGATACTGCAGGAAATTCTCCACACCCAACTATTCAAGATGCTTGTGACTCTACAACTTGGACACAAGATTTAACAGGTAAAGTTGCTGTATTTTTTAGAGGATCATGTGAATTTGGTTTAAAAGCTTGGAATGCTCAAAAAAGAGGAGCTATTGCTTGTTTTATGATTAACCATACTGGAGACCCTGTTGGTATGGCTGGTGGTACTTTTGGTCCTAATGTTACTATTCCTATGGTAATGGTTAGCGAAACTGATGGAAATGCAATTGCTGCTTGTTTAGGTGGTGGTGGTGCTATGGAAGTTTTTATAGGTTCTAAAGTTGGTTTATATGCTAATGATATGGGGACAAGTTCTGCTGATATTGTAATGGCTGAAAGTGTTGGTAATCCATTAAATCTTTCTCAAGATAGTTCTGAATTTAATTTAGATTTAGGTATTTGGGCATATAATGTGGGTCAAAATGATATGATTGGTGTAACTTTTACAGCTACTATTGATTATATGGGATCACCTATTCATACAGTAACCTCTGCTCCAGTTGATTTTAATCAACCTGACACATCATTTGTTGATACACAATATATTGATTTAGGTAATTACGGAAGAAATCCAGCTTGGTTAGCTGGTAATTATACCTTAACATATACAATTAATACACCTATAGTTGATGATGCTCCAAATGATAATTCAGTAGTTTCTACTTTTAAAGTTACTTCTGATAATATTTATTCTAAAGCAAGATTAGATGCTTCAAATCAACCAATTCATACTACTGCTTTTTCTTTAAATGAATCAACTCAGTTATATGATAAATTTGAAACATGTATTCAATTTAGAAGCCCTAATGCAAGTAGATTAGAAGCTATTGGGATGACATATTCTTGTGCTCCAGTTGGAGGCACAATGGCTGGTGAAGTTATTGAAATTAGAGCTTACGAATGGAATGATGTATTTACAGATGCAAATGACGCTTCTTTCCCTGCTGCTGGAACGCCATGGACATTAAATCAAGTTGGTGGCGGATTAGATTTTTATTTAGATGAATCTGAAGCAGATGTTAATAAATATTTATTATTTGATGAAGCTCCAATTGCTTTAGTTGATAACCAACGTTATTTATTTTGTGTATATAACGAAAGTGATTCTTTAAGAATTGGTTTTGATGCACAAATTGATTATACATCTACTATAAATAACTATTTAGAATTCTCTTCTCCAGTTGGTAATTTGCCAAATGGTGGTACAGAAGTTTGGTTCGCTGCTGGTTTTGGTAATGATGTTTCTACAGGTGTAACAGTTAATTTTGATTTACCTATAACTACTGGTGTTGAAGAGTCTGTTGAAAATAAGACAGTTACTCCTTACCCTAACCCAGTTGCTAACTTATTAACAATTCCTGTAAGAAAAAATATTGTAGGAAATGTTACTATTGAAGTATTTGATATTGCTGGAAAATTAGTTTTAACTGAAAATAAAGTTATTGGTACTGAGAAACTACAAATCAATGTAGCTTCAATAGCTAATGGTTCTTATGTTTTCAAAACTACTTTTACTAATGGTACTACAGATTCTTATAAAGTTTCTGTTAACAGATAAGATTTTTTAAATCTAAAATTAAAAGCCGCTCATTTGAGCGGCTTTTTTTATTACTTTTAGATTGTATTTATAAAAATTAAAGATGAAAAAAATAATTACAATCATAATTTGTTTGGTTTCTGTTCATTTATTACAAAGTCAGGTAATTGTTCAAATAACCCAAAGCCCTAATGATGCCTCTCTTTTAGGTGTAATAGATTCGAGATGGGCAGATCCTGCTTCTTCTGGATATTCTGCTACTCCCGATATGACTAATGCTGCAAATGCAATTGAAGCTGAGTTAGTTTTTGCTGAAGATGCTACAACCTTTGGGGTACTTGACCCAAATGCTAATAATAATCCTTCATGGCAAGATGCTTGTGAGCCAGTGATAAATGATTTAACTGGGAAAATTGCAGTTGTTTATAGAAGTTTCTGTTGGCACGATATAAAAGCCTATTATGCTCAACAAGCAGGGGCTATAGGTGTAATTATTATTAATAGAGAACCTGGTACATTTGGTATGGGAGGAACAACTTATGCTTCTAATATTACGATTCCCGTTATAGCAATTGGGAGTGAAGAAGGAGATTTGCTTAAAGGTCAAATTGCAGCAGGAGGAGTTGTAGCGTTTATTGGAACAAAAATAGGGTTACATCCTAATGATATGGGAACAAGTAAAACAGACATAGTAATGGCAGAAAGTTTTTCAAATCCAATAGCATTATCTCAGGATAGTACTGAATTTAACTTGGATTTAGGTTTATGGACTTATAATCAAGGGGCAAATGCTCAAAATGGAGTGTTAGCTTCTGTTGATGTTGAGTATGGAGGGAGTAGTATTTATAATTTCACATCTGTTCCTGTTGATTTTGTTGCTCCAGTTGGAACAGTTGTAGATACACAATATATTGATTTGGGTAATTATGGTAAAACGCCATGGGATACTGGTGTATATACCATAACTTATTCAGTATATCCAACAGTAGCAGATAATGATTCAGCTGATAATGTTGTTGTTAGTCAGTTTAAGATAACAAATGATAACATATATTCCAAATCAAGAGTTAATGCGTCAAATCAGCCAATAGCTACAAGTGGTAAATATTTATATGAAGGAACAACCATTTATGATAATTTAGAAACCTGTATTTTGTTTAGAAATGAAAATGCAAGCAGGTTAATAGTTAGCGGTATTACTTATTCTTGTACTCCAGTAGGTAGTACAATGGGTGGGGAAGTAATAGAAATTAGAGCTTATGAGTGGAATGATGTATTTACTGATGCTAATGACCCTGCTTTTCCAGCTCCTTTAAGCCCTTGGAATTTAAACCCATTAGGTTCAGGCTTTGATTATTATTTAGATGAATCAGAATCAGGGGTAAATAAATATTTAGCATTTGATGAAGCACCAATTACTTTAAATGATAATCAAAGGTATTTATTTTGTGTATATAGCGATAGTGATTCTCTTCAAATAGGTTATGATTCTAAAATAGACTACAATGCAACCGTTAATAATTATCTTGAATATTCTAGCCCTGTAAAAACGTTAGCAAATGGGGGAACTGATCAATGGTATGCTGCTGGATTTGGATTTGACTCATCACCAGCGATAGGTGTTCATTTTGATTTCCCAACTAATGTTGCAGAAAACAACAATAAGAAAGCAATAATACCTTTTCCTAACCCTGCTAGTAATTTATTAACCATTCCAGTAAGAAAGCAAATTAGAGGAAGCGTAAAAATTGAAATATTTGATTTGCTAGGTAAACTCGTTTTAACAGAAAGTTCAATTTTAAATGGAAACCCTTTAAAAATAAATGTTGCCGCTATAACTAATGGATCTTATTTAATTAAAACTACATTTTCTGACGGAACACAAGATTCTTATAAGATTGCTGTAAATAGATAATGTTTAATAGTTAGGTTTTACACTAAACTTCATTTCCTTGTTGGATGTTGGGTGTTGAAATGTAATTGATTCAGCATGTAAATAAAGCCTATCTTTTTTGATACCATATAAGTCATCTCCTGCAATTGGAGTGTTTAATCCATGATTATGTGCACAATGTACTCTTAATTGATGTGTTCGTCCTGTAACAGGGTATAAATAGACTCTAGTTGAATTTTCTTTTGTTGCTATAACTTCCCAATACGTTACAGCAGATCTTCCATGTTCAACACAAACCAATTGCTTTGGTCTATCGTTTACATCAACACGCAGCGGAAGTTTAATCACTCCTTTTTGTTCTTTGACGATCCCATCTAAAATTGCAACATATCTTTTTTTAATGGTTCTATTAATAAATTGTTGCTGAAGATTTTTATATACTTCTTTATTTTTAGCAATTAGCATTAAGCCAGAAGTTGACATATCTAATCGGTGAACAATAACAGGACCTGTAATTGTAGGGTGATTTTTGAGTATTCTGGAATATACAGAGTCATTAATTTTTTTACCAGGAACTGACAGTAGCTCATTGGGTTTGTTTATGATTATAATGTCATCATCTTCATAAACGTATTTTATTTTTTTATCTATACCTTGATTTATGATAAGTAAATTATCATCTACTTCTATGCCTTTTAGCATGTGAGATAGTATAGGTTTACATTTTCCAATACAAGAAGGGTAAAATTGTTTATGTTTTTTGATTTCAGATTTTGGTGAAGCTCCCCACCAAAATTCAGCCATTGCAATTGGTTTTAATTTATGAATAAAAGCATATTGTAATAGTTTGGGAAGTGCACATTCTCCAGCCCCAGCAGGAGGAACTATTTCTTTAAAAATATCGAGCAAACTCGATTCTTCTTGTTTGGCATTCAAAAATTTATATTCTAAAAATAGTTGATGTTGCGTTTGAGCAGACTTTTCTTTTCTATAATTTTTAAGATAATCTAACTTTGATTGAAAAGGAAATATTTCTTGTTTAAGAAGGTTGATTTTATTCTCCCAATGAACTATTAGTTCGTTGATGTAAAATTTTGTATTTATTCCTTCTTGATTTATTTTTAGTTGAAAAACGGCTAACTCATCATCCGAAAGAGTGAGTTTTGATTTTTTTATTTCAACTCTTCGTTTATTTCGTCTTTCTCTAATTCTATTTTTCTCTTTCTCAATATCAGTATTTGCTTTTTCTTTAAGTATTAAAAGTTCTTGAAATAGATTTATGTAAGTAGAGTTATTTTCTATTTCATCAATTTTAGCACTTATGGCTGTTATTTCTTTTTCGGCAACTCTATATGAACCATCCTCTTTTAGGATGTCGTAAATAGGAGGGACAAATTTTTCATGATGGTTACTTTCGGAAAGTTTTCCAGAAAATGCGGCTAAATATCCGATTTCATTTTGTTGATTTTGAACAACCAAAACGCCAAACATTTTTCCTATAATTAAGCCTTTTTGATTGTTATTTAATCCAAAATTATGTTCTATATCAGATTGAGTACTTAAATATTCCTGAAGCTCTTGAGCTGCTAAAATACTAAGAGGATTCGGCTCATAGTAAAAAGGGAAAGTGAATTTTTCGGGTAAAGAAAGATTCTCGACGGAGGTTTTAAATTTTATAAAACAGTTGGTTGACAATTGGTAAAGTAAAAGGAAACAGTTTTGATATTTATCAGAACTGTTTAAGGTTATAAATTTTCTAAAATATTGTCATCCACAATATTGGGTAAAGTAACTTTTAAATCTGGATTTCTTTGCATCTCGCGTTTTATGGCAAACATTGCTTCATCATTTCTTGCCCAACTTCTTCTTGCAATTCCATTGTTTACATCCCAAAACAGCATTGATTTTAACCTTCTGTCTGCATCTCTTGAACCATCTAAAGTCATTCCAAACCCACCGTTAATAACTTCACCCCAGCCAACACCACCAC
This sequence comes from uncultured Flavobacteriales bacterium, assembly GCA_963977515.1. GTDB lineage: Bacteria > Bacteroidota > Bacteroidia > Flavobacteriales_E > Vicingaceae > Vicingus. The sequence goes on along the minus strand of CAXBPN010000038.1, from coordinate 2,407 downwards.
CGTTATGGATGCTAACCCAAGTAGCACCTCTAAATGAGTCACCAATTACATTTTGTATTGCCATGTCTGCAGTAAATTGTGAACCATCATATATATTTGAAGTTTCTCGGTAAGGAGAATCAGTTCCAGACACATCATGGTGGTCTCTACCTAAAACCACAGGAGCAGAAAGTGTTCCTTTAGCAACAGCATTATTAAATGCTTCAGCAATTTTCATTCTCCCTTCAGCATCAGCATATAAAATTCGTGCTTGAGAGCCTACAACTAGTTTATTTTCTTGGGCACCTTTAATCCAAGTAATGTTGTCTTGCATTTGTTGCTGAATCTCTTTTGGAGACTCTTTCATAATCTCTTCTAAAACTTGACAAGCAATATCGTCTGTTTTTTGTAAGTCTTCTGTTTTACCAGAAGTACAAACCCAACGGAAAGGACCAAATCCATAATCGAAACACATTGGACCCATAATATCTTGAACATAAGAAGGGTATTTAAAATCAATACCATTTTCTGCCATAATATCTGCTCCCGCTCTACTAGCTTCTAACAAAAATGCATTTCCATAATCAAAAAAGTAAGTTCCTTTTGCTGTATGCTTGTTTACTGCAGCAGCATGTCTTCTTAATGTTTCTTGAACCTTTTCTTTAAATAACTCAGGGTTATTCGCCATCATTTCATTGCTTTCTCCATAAGTCATTCCTGCAGGATAATAACCTCCGGCCCAAGGGTTGTGTAATGATGTTTGATCAGATCCTAAATCAACATAAATATTTTCTTTGTCAAATTTTTCCCATACGTCAACAATGTTTCCATCAAAAGCAATAGAAACAACTTCTTTGTTTGCTTTAGCTTTAGTAACTCTTGTACACAATTCATCTAAATCAGAAATTATTTCATCTACCCAACCTTGCTCATGTCTTTTATGAGACGCAGCAGGGTTAACCTCGGCAGTTACCGAAACTACTCCAGCAATATTTCCTGCTTTAGGTTGAGCACCACTCATTCCTCCTAAACCTGAAGTCACAAATAATTTTCCGGCAGTTCCATTAGAGTCTATTTTTCTGCAACCATTTAAAACGGTTATGGTAGTTCCATGCACAATTCCTTGAGGACCGATATACATATAAGAACCAGCCGTCATTTGTCCATATTGTGTAACACCTAAGGCATTAAATTTTTCCCAATCATCAGGTTTAGAATAGTTTGGTATCATCATGCCATTGGTAACAACAACTCTTGGTGCTTCTTTGTGTGATGGGAATAAGCCCATAGGGTGACCAGAATACATAACTAATGTTTGCTCATCTGTCATTTCTGACAAATATTGCATGCATAATAAGTATTGAGCCCAATTAGAGAAAACAGCACCATTACCTCCATAAGTAATTAATTCATGAGGATGTTGAGCTATGGCATAATCCAAATTGTTTTGAATCATTAACATGATAGATTTAGCCTGAACAGATTTGCCAGGATATTCATCAATTGGTCTGGCATATATTCTGTAATTGGGACGAAAACGGTACATGTAAATCCTACCGTACTTTTCTAATTCTTCACTAAACTCTTTAGCTAATTCAGGGTGATATTTTTTGTCAAAATAACGTAGTGCATTCTTTAAAGCTAGTTTCGTTTCTTCTGGAGATAAAATAGCTTTTCTTTTTGGGGCATGACTTACAGTTGAGTCATATTCTTTTTTTGCAGGTAATTTGTTAGGAATACCTTGTTGTATTTGTTCTTTAAAATTCATACTTTTTAGATTTTAGAAGATAGACTATTAGATGTTAGAGTGTTTTTTGAAAACCAGTTGTCATCTTTTGAAATTCATTTATCTTATTCTCTATTTCTTCTAATTTTTTGTTGCTTAAATAATTTCTGTTATTTGCTATAATCAGTTGTGTAACTAGTTCAAATGAAGAGCCTAAAGAAATGTCAATGAAGTGAGAAAATGATTTGTTTGTTCTCGATGAACCTTCAGCTATGTTACTAGGGATAGAAATGGCACACCTGTTCATTTGTGATCTTAAATCATACTTTTCTTCAGTGGGAAACTCTGATAAGATTTCAAAAATATCATTTGTAATTTGCATGGCAATTTGCCATATTTTCAAATTCTTGTAGTTATGTCTGGTTCTTTTAGTCATTTGCTTCTAAAATCTTTGTTCTAATATCTCAAACTCTATTCTCTAATAGTCAACCTCTATAATCTACTTCTTCGTTCTTCTTCCTTTACTTTTATCAAACCCATAAGGACAATGGCGACAACCGTTTTCACAGCAGTAACCTCTTTTTAAAAGATATTTTTCAGTGAAAACTCGGTAACCTTCATCACTATAATAAAAGTCATCATTTTCAAGATTATTTGTTTTAGAATAATCACTCATAATTAATGAATGTAAAAATACAAAGT
>CAXBPN010000037.1:0-14259 GCA_963977515.1 uncultured Flavobacteriales bacterium | reverse complement strand
CCAGCAAGTTATAGCAAAAGAAGTTTTAAAAGAAATAAATACTCGTTTAAAATTTCTATTAGATGTCGGGCTAACCTATTTATCCCTAAATAGAAGTTCAAGAACACTTTCTGGTGGAGAAGCACAGCGTATAAGGTTAGCTACTCAAATAGGATCTCAATTAACAAATGTGTTGTACATATTAGATGAGCCTAGTATAGGTCTGCATCAACGTGATAATCAAAAATTAATACAATCGTTAAAAAACTTGAGAGATATAGGTAATTCTATTATGGTTGTTGAACACGATAAAGAGATTATGCTCGAATCTGATTATATTATTGATATAGGGCCAAAAGCAGGAATACATGGAGGAGAGATTGTTTCGATGGGCCCTCCAAATGAATTTATAAAGAAGAATACAGAAACTGCAAATTATTTAAATGGTAAAGTTTCAATTTCTGTTCCTGATAAATTAAGAAAAGGGAATGGGAAGAAAATTAAGTTATTTGGAGCGACAGGTAACAATTTAAAAGATGTAAACTTAACAATACCTCTAGGTAAATTAGTTTGTGTTACTGGTGTTTCGGGTAGTGGAAAATCTACTTTAATTAATGAAACTTTATATCCAATATTAAATCAACATATTTATAGGGCGGTAAAAAAGCCATTACCTTATAAAAAAATTCAGGGATTAGAAAATATCGATAAAATAATAGATATAGACCAATCTCCAATTGGTAGAACTCCTCGTTCAAATCCTGCAACATACACAGGTGTTTTTACCGATATTAGGACTTTATTTAGTGGTTTGCCAGAAGCAAAAATAAGAGGGTATAAGCCTGGTCGTTTTTCATTTAATGTAAAAGGAGGGCGTTGTGAAACTTGTCAAGGAGCAGGATTAAAAACAATAGAAATGAACTTTTTACCCGATGTTTACGTTGAATGTACAGAATGTGAAGGTAAAAGATACAATAGAGAAACTTTAGAAGTTCGATTTAAAGGGAAGTCAATTAGTGATGTTTTAAATATGACGATTGAACAAGCTGTTGATTTTTTCGAGAATATTCCATCTATTTTACAAAAAGTAAAAACATTAAAAGATGTTGGATTAGGCTATATCCATTTAGGACAGCCTTCAACAACTGTTTCTGGAGGAGAAGCTCAGCGAATAAAGTTAGCAACAGAGCTAGCAAAAAAACAAACAGGAAATACCTTTTATATCTTAGATGAACCATCAACAGGTTTGCACTTTGAAGATATTCGAATTTTATTAGAAGTGATTAATAGGTTAGTGGACGCTGGTAACTCAGTGTTAATTATAGAACATAATTTAGATATTGTAAAAGTTGCTGATTATATAATTGATATAGGTACAGAAGGAGGAATGAAGGGAGGGAATATTGTGGCAGAAGGAACTCCTGCAGAATTAATAAAGAATAAAAATAGCTATACAGCAGAATACTTAAAAAAAGAAATATTATGACTGAAAAATTTAAAAATAAAGATTGGAATGAAATAAAAGCTAATGATTCTTGGGCTATTTTCAAAATAATGGGAGAGTTGGTAGAAGGATTTGAAAAAATGTCTAAAATAGGACCATGTGTTTCTATTTTTGGGTCTGCAAGAACAAAGGTTAATAATCCATATTATAAACTAGGGCAAGAAATTGCCTATAAATTAGCTGAAAAAGGGTATGGTATAATTACTGGAGGCGGTCCTGGTATTATGGAAGCTGGCAACAAAGGAGCCAATGAAGCAGGCGGTAAATCTGTTGGGTTGAACATAGATTTACCATTTGAGCAATTTAACAATCAATATATTGATCGTGATAAATTGATAAACTTTGATTATTTCTTTGTAAGAAAAGTGATGTTTGTTAAATATGCTCAAGGGTTTGTTGTCTTGCCAGGTGGCTTTGGTACTTTTGATGAACTTTTTGAAGCAATTACATTAATTCAAACTCAAAAAGTAGCACAATTTCCAATTGTGTTAGTTGGAGAAAAATTTTGGTCGGGTTTAGTAGATTGGATTAAACAAACGGTTTTAGAACAAGAAAACAATATAAGTCCAAAAGATATAGAGCTTTTTACTATAGTAGATACAGCAGATGATGCAGTTAAAGTGATAGACGATTTTTACAAGAAATTTTCGCTTAGTCCTAATTTTTAGGTTGTTAACAATAAGAAGTTTAAAAGTCTTTTCTGTAAAACCTTTAACACATCCTTTTTATTATAGATTTGTTAGAGCTATTAATTATTAACAGTTGTTAATATCTTGCATTAAAAATTCGTTAATACAAATTTTTATTCTATTTTTATTGCAATATTTTAGTATAAATTATAGCGTATGAATAAGAAAACTACTCTTTTACCATTGATTGCTGCCTTGTTGTTTTCATTTGTGTCTGTTGCACAGAAAACATCTTCATTAGAAAAAATGCCTTCTATAGGTATTCATGGAGGAGCAATGTCATACCTTGGAGATATTAAAGGCTCTAAAGGCTCTACAATATATACTTATTGGAAACCAGCTTATGGATTTTACTTAGAGAAAAAAATAGGGTCAATTTTTGGCGTTAGTGTAAATGGTACTTTTGGTAAAGTTTCTAAAAGCCAGTTAGATGAACAGTTATTTGCAAACTTCGAAACAAGTATAGTTAACATTGACGCAAATTTACTTTTAGATTTTGATAATGGAAAAATAATAAACGAAGGCTCTTTGTTTGCACCTTATTTCTCTGTAGGGTTTGGTTACTTGTCTTTTAATCCAAAAGGAGATTTGAAAAATAGTAAAGGAAAATATTATTATTGGAGTGATGGAACTTTACATGATATGCCTGAGTTTGCACCAGGAGCTGACACTGCATCTGTACAAGTATTGAGAGATTATGAGTATGAGTCAGAGTTAAAAGATAGTACAACCAATTATTCTAAAACTACTTTTACACTTCCTTTACGATTTGGACTAAAATTTAAATTATCTCCAAATGTTGATGCAAGACTTGGAGTAGCTTATATCTTAACATTTACAGATTATATAGATAATATTAAAGATGGAGGGAATGATAACTTATTTTATACTTCATTTGGTTTACAGTATAACTTTTCTTCTGCTGTGCCTAAAAAAGATGACAGATATAAGGATTTTGACTTTTCTTCTTTAGATAAAATTGATTCAGATGGTGATGGGATTAAAGATGATGATGATTTATGCCAAAACACGCCTAAAGGTGTGAAAGTAAATTCAAAAGGATGTCCGTTAGATGGAGACAAAGATGGTGTGCCTGATTATAAGGATAAAGAATTAAATACTCCAGAAGGTGTTACTGTTAACGCAGAAGGAGTAACTCTTACAGATGAGATGATTGCAGCTAGAGAAAATATGAGAGATTCAGTAGAAGTAGAAAGAAGAGTTTTTAAAGCCGATGATTTGTCAAGAGATGAATTGGATGCAATTCAAAGAGAATTTGCAGCAGAGAATTCAACTGCTACAAGCTCAATTCCTGAAAAGTACAAGGCATTAGATACAGATAAAGATAATTTTATTTCAGCAAAAGAAGTGACAAATGCAATTGATATGTTTTTTGAAGGTGAGGTTGACTTAACGGCAAAAGATTTACATGAACTTATAGACTTTTATTTCGAGCAATAGTAATTTAAACATAAAATGATAAAATATTTAATTCTTTTTATCCATTTAATTGGATTATCTTTTTACCAGTTAATTTTTGGTGATGTATCAGTTTCTCAAAATTTACCAAGTAACTTTAGTGCAGGAGAAGAAGTTGTTGTAGAAGTTGTTGTAAAAAAAGAAGGTGTTGGTGGATTTGCAAAAGTTCAGCAAACACTTCCTGAAGGATTTACAGCTGAAGTTGTTGATGCCAAAGGAGCTACTTTTTCTTTTAAAGACAATATTGTTAAATTTATATGGATGGCATTACCTTCTGAGAATGAGTTTAAAATTTCATATAAATTAAAAACGCTAGAAAATGTTGAAGGTAACTTTATTATAGCAGGTAAGTTTTCTTTCATTGATGAAAATGAAAGAAAAAATATAGAAATACCTTCCTCTGCAATTACTATCTCTAAAAAAGAAGAAGTTGTTGCTGATGTTGTAGAAGAAGATATAGCTACTGAAATAGAAGAAGATGTTGTAGTAGAAATAGAAGAAACTATCATAGAGGAAAGTTTACCTGTAGTGGCAGAAGAGACAACAACTGAGAATAAATCGGTAATTATTAATTGTGAAAGAAGTATAGTAGAAGCAGATAATGGAAATTCATTTAATGTTTCTGTTAAAATATTACAAACAAACCTAGAAGGGTTTGCTAAAATTGTTGAAACAATACCAGCTGGTTTTACAGCAGAAATAATAGATTCTAAAGGCGGTGTTTTTTCTTTTAAAGATAATGAAGCAAAAATTTTATGGATGGCAGCACCAACAGCTAAGGAATTTAATATAGCTTATAAATTAGTAACAATGGATGTGACACCAGATACCTATACTATCAATGGCACATTTTCTTATTTAGATAATGATATTACTCAAAAATATATTATAAATTCTTCTGAATTTACATTAAGTGAAATTTCAGAAGACCCAATTGCTAATGTTGTTGAAGAACCTATTGATGAGGAAGTAATAACAGAAGTAATTGAAGATGAAGTTGTGGAGGAAACTCCAGTTGAAGAAGAAGTATCGACTACTAATAAAATAACCTCAACTCCTAGTCCAGAAACTGGAGTTAGTTATAAAGTTCAAGTTGGAGCAGGGCATCAGAAAGTATCTTCAAATTACTTTGCTAATAAATTTAATTTATCAGACCCCGTTGCTACAGAAGCTCATCAAGGGTGGATTAAATATATAGTGGGTAGTTATTCAGAATACAAAGCCGCAAGAGATAAAAGAAATACTGTAAGAAATAATGTGAAAACAGCTTTTGTAACAGCTTATAATAAAGGCTCAAGAATAACTGTTCAAGAAGCATTAATGATATCAAATCAAAAGTGGTATAAATAAAAAAAGGTTATTGCATCTTTTTTTATTTATCTACGTACTAGGACTGAGTATTTATAATTTATGATTAATAAATTAATAGTATTATTAACACTGATAATCTTTTCTTTATCATCTTTTGGATATGAAGTTAGGGAGGATAGTATTCCTGAAAAAAAGGAATTACCTAAACAACAGTTTTATGGACCAACTGTAGGGTTAGGTGTGGGAATGTTTAAATTTTTTGGAGATGTATTAGATGCTCAAAGAGGGAATCCTTTAGTCAGTAATATTGGGTATGACCTTCATGTAAAACAACAGATTAATCCCTTTTTAACAGCTAAATTTTATGTTCTTTTTGGTGCTTTGAGTGCTAACGAAAGGTCAAATGATAGAAATTTAAATTTTAAATCTCAAATTACTACTGGAGGTTTCGCCTTGATGTATAATTTTGATCACATTTTACCAAAAAAACGAATTATTAATCCCTTTATATCGTTAGGTGTAGAATCGGTTGAATTTCATTCTAAAACAGATTTATATGATGCTTATGGCAATAAATATAATTATTGGTCAGATGGTTCAATTCGAAATTTGGCTGAAGATGATCTAAATGCAAGTGATGCAGTAGTTATTCAAAGAGATTATAGATATGAAACAGATTTAAGAGAAATGAATGCTGATGGTAAAGGTAAATACCAAGAAAGAACATTCTCAATTCCTGTTGGTATGGGTGCTCAAATGCATTTAACCAAAAATATTGATTTTTCTATAGGAGCAACAATGCATTATACTTTTTCTGATTTAATAGATAATGTAACTTTAAATAGTGGTGGTGAAAGAATTGGAGCTCAACCTGGTAATAAAGGCAATGATAAATTTTTAATGAGTTCTTTTTCTATTAGTTACAACTTTTTACGCCATAATAAAGAAGAAGATGTTACAACATTTGATGAGGATATTGATTACTTAGCTTATGATAGTGAAGATGAGGATGGAGATGGTGTAATAGATTTTATTGATGAATGTCCATGGACTCCTGCAGGTGTAGAAGTAGATGAAAAAGGATGTCCTTTAGATAAAGACACTGACTTTGTTCCTAATTATAAAGATGATGAATTAGAATCAAGAGAAGGGATGCCAGTATCTCCTGATGGAGTAGAAATGACTGACGAAATGATTGATGAAATTTATCAGCGTTACTTAGATTCAACTGGTGTTTTTGCAGATGTAGAAAATAAACTAATTGCAGCTGAAAAAACAAGAAAAAATAAAATATATAGAGTACAAGTGGGTTCTTTTACAGAAGCAATTGATGTTGAATTGGTAGATAAGTTTTTAAGTATTCCTGATGTAGAAATTAAAACTTTTGGGGATAGTTTAACCGTTATTGCTGTTGGAAATTATGATAATTTACCTGAAGCATTAAAGAGAAAAATGCAATTAACAACACAAGGATTTGATGCAGCTATAGTTGTAACAGAAGAGAAGAATGGTACTTTAGTTTCTGTTGGTGATGAAGCCAATAATATGGCTGTAGATAATATGAATTCGCTTGCAGATAATTCTAATGAGTTATTATTTAGAGTTCAATTAGGAGCATTTTCTAAAAAGCAACCTAAGAGTAGTTATAATGGGTTGAAAAATATTATGGAAATTAAAGCTGATGATGGTTTATATAAATATTTATATGCTGCATCATATAAAACAATAGAAGAGGCTGCTACTAAAAAAGTTGATTTGGCTATTGATTATGGTGTTAAAGACGCATTTATAGTTGCATATAAAGGTGGTAAAAGAATTCCATTAACTGAGGCTGGAGTTAAAACAACTCAAAAGGAACAAGATTTTAGAAATACAGAAAGTGTTAATTATGATAAATCTGCTATTCGCTTTAAGGTTCAAGTTGGGATTTATAAAAATCAACTACCAACAGAGGTATTATCTAAATTTATTGAAATAGGTGAAGTAGATCAAAAACTTGTTGAAAACGAATTAACACGTTATACTGTTGGAGATTTTCAAACACTAGAAGAAGCTGAGAATTTCAAGAAAGAAATAATAGAAAAAGGTATTGGAGGTTCTTTTGTAATAGCATTACATAATGATGAACTAATCCCTGTTACAAAAGCAAAAGAAATAATAGAAGAGGAGTAAACTAGTCTTCTCTATTTGCTACATAAGTATCCCATTTCTTTAAAACCATTTGCATATCTTCTGGTAATTCAGAATCAAACTGCATCCATTTTCCAGATGTTGGATGTGTAAAACCTAATGATTTAGCGTGAAGTGCCTGTCTAGGTAAAATATCAAAACAATTATTTATAAACTGTTTATATTTAGCAAAAGAAGTCCCTTTTAAGATACTGTCTCCACCATACTCATTATCGTTAAATAAATTATGACCGATATGTTTCATATGAATACGAATTTGATGTGTTCTACCAGTCTCTAATTTACACTCAATTAATGTTACATACCCAAAACGTTTTAATACCTTATAATGAGTTACTGCGTGTTTACCATAATCTCCTTCAGGAAATACAGACATTACTTTTCTGTTTTTTAAACTTCTTCCAACATTTCCAGTAACTGTTCCTTCATCTTCTTCAAAATCACCCCAAACAATAGCATTGTATCTTCGTTCAGTAGTTCTTTCAAAAAATTGATTAGATAAATGAGCCATAGCATGCTCTGTTTTAGCAATAACCATTATCCCTGTAGTATTTTTATCTAATCGATGAACTAATCCAGGTCTATTATTGCTATTGTCAGGTAAATTATCGAAATGATAAACCAAAGCATTTACCAAAGTTCCAGTATAGTTTCCATAGCCCGGATGAACAACCATGTTAGCATCTTTATTTAGCACTAAAACATCATCATCTTCATAAACTATATTAATAGGAATGTTTTCAGGTATAAGTTCTAGAACTCTTGGTGGGTAAGGAAGAACTATAGATATTTCATCGAGAGGTTTGACTTTATAATTTGATTTAACAGTTTTAGTATTAACTAAAATATTGCCTGATGATGCTGCAGTTTGAATTTTACTTCTTGAAGTATTAGGAATTCTATCCATTAAGAATTTATCAATTCTAACAAACTCTTGCCCTTTATCTACAATAAATTTATGGTGTTCAAAGAGTTCTTGCTCTTCATCAAATTGATCTTCCTCTATATCCTCTTGCACAATTATTTTTATTTTGAAATAATTACCTTTTTCGTAATAGATGAATTGTTGTTGTTAAATTTCAACAGATAAACACCGTTAGGTAATGATGAAACATCTATAACGCTATTGGTTGAAGATGGATAATTATCAATTAATTTTCCATACATATCAATAAGTTGTATAGTATAAGCTGTATTTGATTTAAAGTTAATTTTATTTGAAGTAGGATTTGGGTAAATATTTATATCATTGGCTTTTGTATTTATCTCTTCAACACTAATTACTGGTTCAGGATAAGCACCAAATACAGGTCGTAACATAAGCGAACCAGATACAGTAGCATTTTGCCATACACCAACAGCATTAAAAAACACCTTTGAACTATTATTAGTATTATAATCCCAACCGATATTTAGAAACTCTTCTGATATTTTTTCATACCCAACATAGTAAGTGCCTGCTGTAAGATATAGAGGAAAGTCTAAGTTATATTCTAAAAATTCATTTGTATTAGAGTATATAGGAGAGTAGTATGAATTTTGTTGATAAATAATTGTTTCTGGAGATAAGCTACTCCATATTGTAAGTTTAAAAGTTTTAGCACTCATATTATTTGTAATAGGGCTAAAATATATTTTAATAGAGGTAAGGGTATCACTCTTTTTTATACTAAATTGATGGGCAAGTTTTGAGCCAATTCCTTGAACGCCGTATCCAACTTCAGCACTACCATCATCATAAGCATAATCGTTTCCAAATACTTGGTAGCTTACAACCGTATCATTTTCTTGATGAGCATCAAGAGTACCAATAGAAAAGTAATTTTTAACTTGAAAAACCTTAAATGTAGCCGTGTCATCATAAGGGAATTTAAAGTCATTTGCTCCTGATTTATAAACGAATTGAGGCTCAACTAGTGTTGAATAAGCTAGAAGAGGTTTACCTGCTAAACCAGCAGGGTAATCTTCAATAATTAATCCACTACCATTATCGGTTATTACATTGTATTTGTAGTCAACATTATAATCTGTGCTGCTATTATTTTTATAAGCAACATCAATAGCTGTAGCCATAAACCCCATGCCAACAGTATCAGAAATATAATGCTGCCAAGGCATACGTGTAAATTCATTTAAGAAATTATAGAAGTTTCCAATTAAAGCAACATCATTTACAGCTGTATCCAAATAATTTCTATTATCATTTAAGTAAACATAGTCAACATTCCAATGATCAACATTTCCCGAGAGGGTAGCATAGTTTTTAAATCTAAATTGAAAGTCAGTTTTATGAAAAGCTGTATCAACAGGAACCATCACCTGTTTAAATGGTTGTACGCTAGAACCTCCTGCAGCCCATTTTCTTACCCATGTGCTATCAGATAGACGAAAAAACTCAAGTTTTAAACTATCAGCACTTTCTGGTTTGTTTCCTAAACCTTGAGGTTGATAGAAAAAACTCAAATAAACACTATCAGTAGGGTTGGATAAGTCGATAGGTTTTGAAGTCAAATAATCAGCTACACCTTGAGCTGTTGAGTTAAAAAAATTGTAAGGATAACCTGTAGAATCTAATCCATCAAATGTTGCTACTCCGTAAGAAATAGGATTTACTGCATAATTTGAATTGATATATACAGCATTATCTATCCATTTTGAGCCATCTGGATAATATTCTTGTTGAGAAAAATCATCAAAAAATGGCAATGAATTAACTTTTTTTAAAGCAGAAAAGTTAGTTCCTTTCCTCAATAAAGAAGCTTCATTCTTCGCTTCTTTTACTCGTTCACTAATAATTCTTTTATTTACACCTAACTCTAATAGTGTATCTTTTTGTGCAAATGAAAAGAGAGGAAGAAGTGAGAAAATAAGTATATATATAGTTTGTTTATTCATCTAGTAAATTTAGGTTTAATGTATCAACTACAGAAATTTTGATTTTAGAAGTGTCGCAAGTAAACCAAATGTCTATAGGACTTCCCATGTTAATAACAATATTTTCGCTTCGTTGCGGACTTTGCTTAAAAATTTTAGCTGAAATAGAATCTTCTTTTGAGGTACAATCTGTATAAATTTCTGCACCAATATTTAAAAATGAAGCTTGTATTTTTTGAAGAGCTTCTTCTTTAGATAAACCTATTAAGTATGGAGCAAATACTTTTTCGGAGCTAGTACCACTACCTAAAACTAAATCAATTACAGACCCTTTTGCTATTTCTTGATTATGAGTTACTGTTTTATTATTGATTTTGGCTTCAAGAACACAGTTTACGCATTCTGATGGAAAGTAGCTTAGTTTACCAACTTTTAAACCATAGCTTTCAATTTTTGCAACAGCAATTCTTAAACTCATATCTACAACATCGGGCATACCCATTTTTGGAGGTATAATCTTAGACATTGTAATGTAAATCGTTCTGTTTTCTTTAACTAAATCATCAATGGATGGTTGCTGTTCTAGTACGATTCCTTTTTCATTGTTTTCAACATAGATAGAATCTAAAATTTGATACCTTAATTTCTTTTCACTTAAAACTTCCTCAACTTCATTAATTGTTAAACCTTCAAGTGAAGGAACACTTATCGTTTTACTATTTAGCGTATAACTATCAAGATATTTAAATATTCCCCATAATGAAGCTGTAATTACAACTAAGATTATTAAGATGTTGATTAAGAAGGTTTTACTGAATATAAATTTAAACATTAGTATAGTTTGCAGAATATTAACGAAAAGCAAATATAAAAATTATATCATGCTTAATTTATATTTCTATACTGTAATTAATAAAGTAAATATGATTATGCTCTAAGTTGCTACGATTAAACTTATTTTCATAGATATAGCCAAATTTCAAACTGTTTTTTTTGTTGATTTTATATTTTGTCCCCATTTCTATTCTTGTTCTATTAAATGCTCTCACATCATTAAATTGATAAAACAATTCATAAGAAAGATAGGGGTTAAATTTTTTATTTAGCTTATACTTTATACTTAATTTGTTTCTATTTAATTTATCAGAACTATATATTTCTTTGCTAATTTGATATCTTGTTCTAAAAGACAATTCAAAATCATTTATATCGTGTTCATATCCTAAATCAATATTAACACGGTGATTAAAATCAAAGCCACCTTGTTCTATATTTCTATCTTGATTAAACCGGTAAGTAATTCCTGCAGTTACATTTTTTATAAATTCATAACTGGCATCTAATTCAGTAAACATTTTGTCTGTTTGAGAAAAATTTTCAGCACGGCGATATTCCTCACTTACGGCAAATTTAAAGTCATCAATTTTTTTAGAAACAGAAATACCAGTCCACAATTTAGCATCACTTACAACTTGAGAAAAGCTTAATTGAGAGATTAAATAAAGAAGTATAAAAAGTATTCTACTCATTAAAATTACTTACAGTAGGGCTAGATTCATCATAGTTTGTGTTGGAGTCATCTTCATAGTAAAATACTCTTAGTTGTGCAGTATCTCTTAAAAAATCGACTTTACCAATTTGAATTCTATGAATTTTTAGACCCGTGCGTTCTTTTAAATCATCAATTAATAAATTATGGTTTTCAGGTTTAATATTATCTATTTTTTCATAACTAATAACCTTACGTGATTCATGTTTAAGTAAGAAAACTTTTTCAAGCAAATAGGTGGCTACAATTATTGATAAATTAGTAAATAAAACTTCAGCGAGGGTAATCTTATTATCGGTTAATGAATTGATTATAGCTATAGCTATAATCATAAACAAATAAGTCATTTCCTTAATAGGAAGTTGTTCTGTACGATAGCGGAGTATTCCAAATATGGCAAATAAACCAAAAGCAAAACCAAGTTTAAGTTTTACACTATTTAACAAGATACAGATAAAGACAATTACACTATTGAACATAAAAAAAGTAAAGAGATAATCTTTTCTTCTATGAGTTGGGTAATAAATTACTCGAATCAATATAAAAGCAACTACAAAATCCAAACAAAAGCGGATTAGTAATTCCCCGAAATCATTTACATCCCAAAGTTTTGAACCTAAAATAGGTATTTTTAAAAGTAAGTCGTTAAGCATATTTTAATTTATTTATTTTTAATATTCGTTCTTTAAAATTATTTGCCTTTAATTGTTTGTTCAATAAAGCTGTACCAATACAATATTTACTCATGCCCATTGGTCTTACATGTTGTTTTTTTATAATTTTCACAAAATCAGATCCTACATTGGCTTTTCCTTGTTTTAATTCAGCAATTACAATGTGTGGGATACTTTTTTCTTCTTGCGTAGAATTATTCTTAAAAGCTAAATTTAAATCTATTGTTAATCTTTCGTTAATTGTTTTGTGAGTTAATGTTATTCGAGTAAAACTATTCCATAAAGAAGCAATTAATGTCTCTGCTTCGAGAACGGAATTTTCTTTAATAAACGCTGATGATATAGATGAAAGAGTAGTTTCAATGTCAGCTATTTTTATTCGTTTCTTTATCGTTCTTTCTTTATTGTTTTTAAACTTAATTTCTAAATAATTTAAATTAGATTCTATGTATTTTCTAAACCTTATTTTGGTTCTGTTTAACTTTCCGTTTTGATGTTGTGTATATGAATCTAAATCTTTGGTATCATAATACAGTGTTTGATAACTATTAGTTCTCTTCCCATCAATTTCTAAAACATAATAGTGATTACTAATTTCAGGCAATACTTTTATTAAGGTAGCAATATCAAAAACATATTTGGTATCAACTCTATTAAGCAGTTTTACCCTGTCCATTTCTTTTAAAGAAATAGGTTCAAATGTTTTTAAAATAGCTGTTAATTGATCCATTTAACTATTTAATCTTCTTTTATTTCAATAGTAATAATACCAACACTAGCTTCTTCATTTTTTCCTATATCAATAGATTTAGTAATTGGAATTAATGGATTTGATAATGAAGGATCTTCACTGTAAGCAAAAATTCGGTAAGACCCTTTTCTTAAATTTTTAAATTTAAAAGTACCATCAAAGTTTGATTTTACATCATCATCCTGAATATCATCATCCTTACCATAAATAATAAAAACATCTTCATTAGCAATTACCCCATTCTGTAAAACTAGTTGGCTTTTGCCTTGAGTTTTTACATCTACCACCATTTTTGAGATACCATTATCAGCATCAGTTACTTCACCTAAAAAATTATTTGTTATTGTTAATCTATCATTACTACGAACAACTGTGAAAGGTGTGCCAGTTATATTATTAATTGCTGTTTCAGTTTTGGTAGCTATAACAATATTATTATCTCCAGAAAGAGAACTATAATCAACTTTAACACCTATTCTTGTTGTTATTGTTGGTGTTGGAGAGGGAGAGTTTACATTGTTATACCATATAAAATAGTCATCATACCCGTCTGGGGTATTTAGGTACCAAAAATCACCAGATTTAATTTCATCTTTAGGCACACAAGTAACCTCTGTAATTTCTGATCTTTCATTTTCAATAATTGTTCCTTCTAGTGTTCCTGAAATAGAAGATCTTCCACCTTCTCCTTCTTCTTTAGCACAAGAGGAAAGGATTAAAAGTGATGAAGCCAAAAATAAATATACAATTTTCATTTCTATATGGTGTTAAAGTATTAGGTTAGAAAGTTAATATTAAATAATTATTAATAGAACCGATAAAAGTACTAAAGTCATTCAAAATTGTATGGCTAATTAAAATAAAAAAAAAGAAGGGTTCACTATCTTCATTTTTTTATATAGTTTTAGACGACAAATTTTTTAAGAACCTTCATCTATTATGATAAATAAAAAAATTGAAATAAAATTTAAAGAGTATTCAGATTTAAAAGAGCTTGCAGAACAAGATGCAAGCTTAATTAAATTAGCTGATGAAAATCTAATTAATTCATATTCACCTTATTCACAATTTAAGGTAAGTTCACTTATTTTATTAGAAGATAATATTAAAGTATTAGGAACAAACCAAGAAAACGCTGCTTATCCATCTGGTTTATGTGCAGAGCGAGTGGCTGTTTTTTCAGCAAAATCTACTTACCCTAATAAGAAAATAGAAAAAGTAATCATTGTAACAGAGAAAGGTAATGAGTTTCCTTTTTC
>CAXBPN010000036.1:0-14309 GCA_963977515.1 uncultured Flavobacteriales bacterium | reverse complement strand
TTTCAGTCGCCTTTTAAGAAACCTATGGACTTTCAGTCCATAGTGGTTTAGTTTAAATTGAAAATAGCAGCAACTATATTTCAAGATAAATCTTTACAATAAAAATAGTAATTTAGAAGGATGGGGATAAACGACACGGAGATACTTACCGATGAGCAACTAATTAAATTAATACAAAAAGACGAAAAAAAATATTTTAAGATTTTATATAAGCGTTATAAAAACAAAGTATTTGACAAATGCTTTAATATGACACAAAATGCCACCATCTCTGAAGATCACGCTCAAGAAATTTTTATTAAAGCCTTAAAAGCCCTAAACACCTATAAAGAAGATGCAAAATTTAGCACCTGGCTTTATGCAATTACTTACAACCACTGCATAGACTACCTCAGAAAAAATCAAAGAATTCGTTTTCAAGAATGGGAGGAGATACTTGATATTCCTGAAGAAGCAAATGAAGGCGAAGTAATAAAAATAATGGAACTTCAAAAGGAAAGGCTCACTTTGTTACTCGAAATATTAAAACCAGAAGACAAGGCCATCATTATATTAAAATACTGGGAAGGAATGGATTTAGAAAGGATAAGGTACATTCTGAGTATAAAAACGTTGGCAGCTTTAAAAATGAAGTTACTTCGAGCTCGTAAAAGATTACGTGCTTTATATTATAAATTTCACCCTGTGATAAACGCATAACCTCAATTTATAAATAATTAACGTTGCAACAAATTCGTTACTTATTTCAAAACTTCCGTCTAAATAATAGAAAGCAGGAAAAGGTTGTAAAAAAAAGAATTGAATTTGAAAGAAATATTATATTATAGCATTATAGAGATTGGGAGTTACAACCTTACGATTCATAAATTGATTCTTCTTTTACTGATTTTTTTAGCAGTAAAAATTCTTTTATGGGTGATTAAAAAAGCAATGAAACGCCAATGGAGATTTAAAAACCTAGATAAAGGAAGTGAGCATGCCCTATTTCAAATAATTAAGTACATCCTATGGATTATTGCTATCGCAATGATATTAGAAACACTGGGTGTAAAAGTAACACTTCTTATTGCTGGGTCTGCTGCTCTTTTAGTTGGAGTTGGCTTAGGTTTACAACAAACTTTTAACGATATTATTTCAGGTGTTATTTTATTATTAGAAGGAAGTACTAAAATTGGCGATGTATTAGAAATAGATGGTGACGTAGTAAAAGTTCGTAATATAGGTCTTAGAGCATCAAAAGTAATTAACCGTGATGATATTATGATATTTATACCCAACTCACTTTTGGTAACTAATAAAGTAATTAATTGGAGTCATCAAATTCAAGAAACTCGCTATCATATTAATGTTGGTGTTGCCTATGGTAGTGATGTGGATTTAGTTATTAAACTAATTGAAGAAAGTGCAATTGAACACACCGATTGTAGTAAAAAGAAAGAACCAGAAGGAAGGTTTCTTGATTTTGGAGAAAGTTCATTGAATTTTGAGGTGTTATTTTGGAGCAAAGAACTGTTTCGCATTGATAGGGCAAAGAGTGATATAAGAAGAAATATTGATCAAAAATTTAGAGATAATGGAATTACCATACCATTTCCTCAGAGAGATCTCCATATAAAATCAAACAATATTAATTTTAAATAATGCTTTAATAAAGACTATGATAACAGAACAAACAAAATCACAAGAACTTCTTCAAAGAAGAAAGAATATTGTTGCCAATGGAGTGGGTGTTTTCAATACTGCTACCGTAAACAAGGCAAGTGGTGCCATTATTACAGATGAAGATGGCAAGGAATTAATTGATTTCGCAGGAGGAATTGGTGTGGTGAATGCAGGTCATTGCCCAGAGCCTGTAGTCAAAGCTATTCAAGAACAAGCGAGTAAATATCTTCATACCAGTTTTAATGTAGTCACCTATGAGCCTTACATTAAATTGTGTGAAGAGTTAACTGAAATTTTACCACACGGTGAAAAAACAAAAGCCATGTTAGTTACAACAGGAGCTGAAGCTGTTGAAAATGCGATTAAAATTGCCAAGCAAGCTACTGGAAGACCTGCGGTATTGTGTTATACTGGAGCCTTTCATGGTCGTACCATGATGGCAATGACACTCACAAGTAAAATAGATTATAAGATTGGTTGCGGTCCATTTGCACCTGAAGTTTATCGACTACCTTTTCCTAATTATTACAGATATAGCTTAAAAAGAAGTATTGACGAATTTGTAGATTGGGAATTGAAACGATTAAGAGAAAGTGCTAAGAATGTGGTTGATCCAAAAAGCCTTGCTGCAATTATTATCGAGCCAATTCAAGGAGAAGGCGGATTTAATCCTGTTCCAAAAAAATACTTGGAGGGATTAAGAGAATTTTGTACAGAACATGGTATTATGCTTATTATTGATGAAATTCAAAGTGGATTTGGTCGAACTGGCAAATGGGCAAGTTGGCAGCATTATAATGTTCAGCCCGACATCAGTACCTATGCAAAATCCTTAGGCTCAGGAATGCCTATTGCTGCTGTATTGGGTAGAGCAGAAGTGATGGATGCTGCTGCTCCAAGTACCATTGGCGGAACCTACATCGGTAATCCTGTGTGTTGTGCGGCAGCTATAGCAACTATTCAATTAATGAAAGATGAAAAATTGAATGAGCAATCCATTCATATTGGAGACATTATTTCTAATCGTTTTTTAAAACTAAAAGAAACTTACAAGGAAATTGGGGATGTGAGAGGAGTCGGTGCTATGAAGGCAGTTGAGTTTGTAAAGAATGGAGACCCAAGACAACCCAACCATGAACTTTGTACAGCTATTATTAAAGGGTGTTCTGAAAAAGGACTCGTTTTATTGAGTGCTGGCACACATAAAAATATAATACGAATTCTTGCACCTTTAGTTATTAGTGATGAATTATTAAATAAAGGATTAGATATATTAGAATCAGAAATTAAAAACGCAACTAAAAATTAAGTATGAAACCATTTGCAATAGCAGGAATACAAATGAAAGTATCAGCAGTCGCTTCCAATGTGGAAATGATGAAGCTGAAAATTGATATCACTATGAATCTATATCCATGGATTGAGATGATTATGTTTAGTGAATTGTGTGCATTTGGTCCATTGACACATACCGCACAACCTATCCCCAATAATTTTGAGGCAGAAATGCAGGCTAAAGCCAAACAATATGGAATTTGGTTGCTACCTGGATCAATTTTTGAAAAAAGCGCAGGTAAAATTTACAATACAGCTTCTGTTATTAACCCAAAAGGTGATATAGTAACTCGTTATCGAAAAATGTTTCCTTTTTACCCTTATGAAACAGGTGTTACACCGGGTGAAGAATATTGTGTTTTTGACGTACCTGATGTAGCAAGATTTGGGGTGTCGATTTGTTATGACATGTGGTTTCCAGAAACCGTAAGAACACTAGCTACAATGGGAGCTGAAGTTATTATGCATCCAACTATGTCTGGAACGATAGACCGTGATATTGAATTATCCATTGTAAGAGCAATGGCTTCAATAAATCAATGTTATTTCTTTGATGTAAATGGATTAGACACCGGAGGATGTGGTCGATCAATAGTCTGTGGACCAGATGGTCGCATTCTACACCAATCGGAAGGAACAGAAGAAATTATTCCTCTGGAATTAAATATTGAGAGAGCAAAAAGAAGTAGGGAATTGGGAATCCTTCGCCTTGGTCAACCGCTTAAAAGTTTTCGTGACCATTTAAAAACCAGTCAATTTGGAATTTATCAACCAAATGTTCCTACGCCCTATTTAGACACATTAGGTCCATTAATTAAACCTTCACGACTGGATAAAATCACAGAATTAAAAATTAAAGAAGATACATTAGAGCAACACGTCTCGCCCATCCACTACAAAGGGGATGGATTAACCTAAAAACCAAAAAAATATGGGATCCACATCATCAAAAAAGAAAATTAAAATTACCAAATTAAAAAACTACATCAGTTGGTTCGAAATACCTGCCATAAACTTTCAAAAAGCAGTGGTTTTCTACAACCATATTTATGGTATAGAAATGGAAAGCTTTACAAATGGAGATCACACCATGGCGATATTTCCAAGCGATGCAGGGATTAGTGGAGCTATCGTGGCAGGACCTGGCTCTGTTCCGAGCGAAAATGGACCCTTGCTCTATTTAAATGGAGGTAATGATCTAAATAATATTCTGAGTAAGGTTGATGAAGCTGGAGGTCGAGTGGTAATGGCAAAAACTTTTATAAATGATGATTCTGGCTACTTCGCTATTTTCATAGATTCAGAAGGAAACAAATTGGCATTACATTCAAAAAAATAAGATGATTAAAAAAAAACAGATTAGTGCCCCTTATTATAACATTGGTCAACTACGGGTTGATTTCTGGAATGAACTAAAAAATGAGACGGCTGAATTAGCTAGATGTAGAAAAGGTTCGGATAATGAAAAATTGCATATAAAGAGCTCAAAAGAAATCTTGAAAAGCCTAAATGGTGTTGAATGTTTTTTTGCATTTCCAGGAATGACACGTTTACATACTTTACAGGCTGCCCTAGAAAGACATGAACACACAGCCTTAGCAAATCAAGTTGCTGATACCACTCATCAATTAGTAAGTGATAGTTACCGAAGCAATACTAATTTTTTGGATGAACATAACAACTTTTTAGAAGAGGATGAAGAGGTTAACAAAGTAGAAAGAACCAAAAAAGGTTACTTTGAAGTCTTGTTTGTGGAAGATATGCCAGAATTAGAAGAACAATCTTTGAAGCACAAATTAGTTGAACTCAGAGATGACCAGGAAGAATTTAATTATGGCGTTGTTGTTCAAAAATCTTTTCAAGATGCGCTTATTGCTTTATTGTTTAATTACAACATCCAAGCAGTTGTAATTAGATCTACACCTCCTTACCATTCAAAAAGTATAACACCATTAATAAAACCATACGTTCAAAATGCGTTTAACTTTAACTTTTCGGCCAAATCAGAAGTCGAGTTAGGCCCAATATTGGGAAGATTGACCAAACAAATTCGTCCTGAATTAGACACATATTATGTTACCGATACTGCCTTAGCTGATTTACAGGACGAAACAATTAAATCTTTTAGAAGAATATTTTATAGAAGAGAAGATTTACAGGAAATTCACCTATCAATTATTAGAGGAATTAAAGAACGTTATGAAACGCCTTTTTTCTCAGCTCTAAAAGAATATAGTCAAAAACCTACTGGCGTATTCCATGCGATGCCCATTTCCAGAGGAAACTCCGTATTCAAATCAAGATGGATAAAAGATTTTGGTGATTTTTATGGTCGGAACATGTTCTTGGCGGAAACTTCTGCTACCACTGGCGGTTTAGATTCACTATTACAACCAACCGGACCTCTTAAAAAAGCTCAGGAAATGGCAAGAGATGCCTATGGATCCCAGCATACTTTTTTTGTCACCAACGGTACTTCCACTGCTAACAAAATTGTGATGCAGGCACTTGTTCAGCCAGAAGATGTCATATTAATTGATCGTGATTGCCATAAATCTCATCATTATGGATTAGTACTAGCAGGAGCCTATCCTGTTTATCTAGATTCTTATCCTATAGAAAAATATTCTATGTATGGAGCTGTACCATTGGAACAGATTAAGAGTAAGCTTTTACAACTTAAAGCATCTGGCAGATTGGATAAAGTTAAGATGCTATTGTTGACCAACTGCACTTTTGATGGTCTAGTATATAATGTGGAAAGGGTAATGGAAGAAGTTTTGGCAATAAAACCAGATATGACTTTCTTGTGGGATGAAGCGTGGTTTGCTTTCGCAGGTTTTACCTATGCGTATAAGCAGCGTACAGGAATGTTCACCGCAAACAAACTAGCTCAAAAATATAAAAGTGTAAGCTACAAAAAACAATATAACACGCACATTAAAGGACTAAAAAAGGGAGAAACCTCTCGCCTACCTAATCCTGATAAAGTTCGAATTCGTGTTTATTCTACTCAAAGTACTCACAAAACATTAAGTAGCTTTAGGCAAGGTTCAATGATCCATATTTGGGATGAAGATTTTAGAAGAAAAAGTGAAAGCACCTTCCTTGAGGCTTATATGACACATACTTCAACATCTCCAAACTATCAAATGCTAGCATCATTAGATGTAGGTAGAAGACAAGTACAATTTGAAGGTTTTGAATTGGTTGAAAAAGGTATTGAATTGGCAATGGTCTTACGTGCTAAGATAAACAATACTCCAAAATTGAATAAATATTTTGATGTCCTTACCGTTCACAATTTTATTCCTGATGAATACCGTCAAACAGGTTTGGCAGAATATTATGATAAAAAGGCTGGTTGGAATAGAATGGAAGATTCATGGGAAAAAGATGAATTTGTACTTGATCCAACAAAGGTAACCTTGCATATCGGTAGAACTGGTATTGATGGAGACACCTTTAAGAATAAATATTTGATGGATAAATTCAATATCCAAATCAACAAGACTTCTAGAAATACTGTGCTGTTTATGACTAATATAGGCACGACTAGAGGAAGCATAACTTATCTTATTAATGCACTCTTAAAAATTGCCGATGAATTGGATGTCGAATTTGAAGGCTTAAACAAAAGAGAGAATCAGATACATCAAGATCGTATTTACTCGTTAACGATGGAAGTTCCACCCCTTCCAGATTTTAGCTATTTTCATCATTCCTTTCAAGCAGTACCAGGTGTTCCTGGAGGAAATTTGAGAGAAGCATTTTTTCTCGCTTATAATGAAGACAATACAGAGTTTATTTCACTTCCCGACTGTTTACCTGCTATAAAATCGAAGAAAGATTTAGTGGCCTCCTCATTTGTTATTCCCTACCCTCCAGGCTTCCCTGTATTGGTTCCCGGACAAGTAGTGAGCGAAGAAATTATAAAATTTCTATTGGCTTTAGACGTTTCTGAAATACACGGATACCGAGCAGATCTTGGACTACGAATTTTTAAATCGAGCATTCTTGACAGACAACAAACAACTACTTCCATAGGTGCTATGGGAGCAAAAAATAAAATTATTAATACTAACTTACCATTAAAATCGATATAATGACAAAGAAAAAATCAACCATAAAAAAAACACCAACTGTAAAAAAAGTAAAAACTAACCCGATACTCAAAGGAGTAGCAGATATAAGAAGGTATTTCCATAAAAATGAAGTGCCTATCTATTTTATTGGGGCAACAAATTTCAACCTCTTAGGAGCTGATGAGTGGATTAAAGGGTTTAAATACATCTGTTATATTGAATGTTTTGACGGACTACATCCCAATGTTTTCTCTCCAAAAGAAGAAATTCCTCACGATGAGTTTGAAAGTATTGAAGACATCAATAATTACTTGTTACAGCATCCAGAAGTTCAGGATTACCTCAAAACAAGAAAAAAAGGAGGGAAAACTGGAAAAGCAATGTTCTTAATGTTTGATGAACAAACTGAAAAATTAGCCAAAAAGCAAGGGTTGGAAGTAATGTTTCCTAGTGCAAAAATGCGTACAGCTATGGATAATAAAGTAAATACTAACCGAATTGCAGAAAAAGCTGGAGTTAAATGTGTGCCTTATGTCCTTTCACAAGTAAAAGATTACAAACATCTACAATCGGTATCTAAAGCATTGGGGACTGACCTTGTAATTCAAACTCCTTTTGGAGATTCAGGGCATACAACTTTCTTTATCACTAACGAAGAAGAATATGCCAAACATGCAGAAGAAATTGAAAAAGAAAAAGAAGTAAAAGTGATGAAGCGTATTAATTGCAAAGGATCTGCAATTGAAGCTTGTGTAACACGACATGGAACCATCGTAGCTCCGTTGATGACGGAATTGGTAGGGTTTAAAGAACTTACTCCATACAAAGGAGGCTGGTGTGGTAATGAAATTTATCCAGATGCGTTCACTCCAAGTATCAGAAAAAAAGCTCATGCATATACTCAGCTATTTGGTGACCAGCTCAGAAAAGAAGGTTATAAAGGTTATTTTGAATTGGATTTTTTAATCGATCAAGATAACGGTGAAGTCTATTTAGGAGAACTGAACCCCAGAGTAACAGGTGCAAGTTCAATTACCAATCACGCAGTTTTTGCTTTAGCAGATGCACCACTCTATTTGTTTCATATTTTAGAATGGATGAATATCGATTACGAATTAAACATCAAGGATATAAACACCAGGTGGTCTAAACAAGAAAATTGCGACAGTTGGAGTCAGTTAATTATTAAGCATACTGAAGATACAATTGAATATGTAAATGCAGCACCTAAATCTGGTATTTGGAAAATATTTGATAATGGTCACATTCAATTTGACAGAATGGATACCCACAGAAGAGCTGTTGAAAGTGAAAGTGAAGCTTTCTTTCTGCGTATTACTGGTCAAGGTGATTACCTTTACGAAGGTGCAGATATGGGAATCTTAGTGACTCGTGGAAGAATGATGGATGATAATTTTAAATTGACCAACAGAGCAAAAAAATGGATAGCAGCAATTCAAGGTCAGTATTCATCAGAATTAGTTGAGGATAAAAGAGAAGCACTAGTACTTACGGGTAGTTTAACTAAATAAGATTAAAAAATGAATTACAAATATCAGGTGAACATGCTGGAAATGACAGAAGTTCATGAAATACCTGAAGCTTGGAATACTAAGAATTTTCTTAGCTTATTAGAGCTTATAGATTTTGAAGGTGCCAACTCTATTCCAGAAGAAGAATTAAAGGAGATGACAGCTATGGCACTTTCTGATTTAGAACCAAATCAAGCAGCAGAAGTGTTGCTTGAGCTCAAGTTTGGGGATCGTTTATCCAAGGGGCAAAGGAGTAATTTAGCAGAAGAACTAAAAGATGATCGACTTTGGGAAGAGTATGCGGAAATTAGTTTTCACAAAGAGTTATTTAACATCAGTTGTATGCTAAATTGGGCTTTTCCGAAAGTATTTTCTGTGCCAGATATTGTAAAACTAAGGCTATCAATTGTTTCTGAAAATTCAGACTCCGCTAAAAACTTAGAAAATCCTTCGAAATCATTTATAGCCCGTCTTTTAAATGATGGGATGGATGAACATAATATTATGTTTAGACTTTTTGATGATAAATTAATTTCAAATGCTTTCCCAGTATCAGAACACATTATTTGGGAGTTTTTTGAAACCGGATTTTCAGCGGAAAACCATTCGAATGAATTAACAATCTACACTTCCTTAAATTGGATAGACGAATTAAAAGGGATTAAAAATTATAAATCAACCGCATATTCTGACGGACAATTACATTAATAGATGGAATTTAAAAGTATTAACCCATTTGATGGGAAAGAAGTAGGAAGTTACACTGCTCTTACAGATAATCAATTAGAAAATAAACTATCCATATCAGCTTCAGCCTTTAAGGAATGGAAAAAAGAACCTTTTGCTAAAAGAGCAAAATTAATGGTAAAAGCGAGTAAAATTTTACGTGACAATTTAGAGGAATATGCGAACATGATTAGTATTGAGATGGGCAAACCCATCTCAGAATCAAGAGCAGAAATCAATAAATGTGCATGGGTTTGTGATTATTATGCAGAAAATGCAGAAAATTTTCTTCAAGATGAAATCATAGCATCAGATGCAACTAAAAGTTTTGTTCGCATGGAACCTATTGGAACTGTCTTTGCCATTATGCCTTGGAATTTTCCATTTTGGCAAGTATTTCGTTTTGTAGCTCCAACCTTAATGGCTGGAAATGTAGGTTTACTCAAACATGCACCAAATGTGTTTGGCTGTGCTGTTTTAATAGAAGAAGTATTTACTAAAGCTGGTTTCCCAGATGGAGTATTTCAAAACTTAATCGTTCATCACGATAGAACTGAAACAATTATCGCTCATGACACCGTAAAAGCGGTTACTTTAACTGGAAGTGAACGTGCAGGGTCAGCTGTTGCTCAACTAGCAGGTAAATACATTAAAAAATCATTATTAGAGTTAGGAGGAAATAATGCCTTTATCGTATGGAAAGATGCGGATATAGATAAGGCTGTAAAAACTGCAATTACTGCACGAATGTTAAATTGTGGTCAAAGTTGTATTGCTGCAAAGCGTTTTATATTAGTAGAAGAAATTTATGATGAATTTGTAACTAAATTTATTGCTGCATTAGAAGTACTAAAACCTGGAAATCCAGTTGATGAGTCAACTCAAGTAGGTCCATTGGCACGAAAAGACCTTGCAGACCAACTACAAAAACAAGTGAATGATTCGATTACCCAAGGAGCCGAATTGTTATATGGAGGCAATCAAAACGATTGTTATCATGAACCAACTGTTCTTGGTAATGTAACTGATCGTATGGTTGTTTTTTGTGAAGAAACATTTGGTCCTGTGGCTGCAATGATTAAAGCCAACAATGAGACACATGCATTTGAGTTAGCTGAAAATTCTAAGTTTGGATTGGGAGCTACAGTTTGTACCACAAACGTTGAAAAAGCCTTATCTATGATTAGTGAAGTGAGTGATGGTGCTTATTTTGTAAATGAATTAGTAAAATCAGATGCAAGACTACCTTTTGGTGGTACAAAGAGTTCTGGTTATGGACGTGAATTAGGAAAAGATGGTATCCTTGAATTTGTAAACAGAAAGACGGTTTATGTGAAGTAAGTGTTTACTTGTAAATTATCGATTGGCATATTCTATAACTACAGAAAAGAGTTTGAAAAAGCAGCTAATTATGCTCAAAATCGGTGAAGTTATGTCTTTTTGATTTTGATGAAAATCACCTCTTAGGGCAATTCTATATTGGCTTAGGAAAGATAAAAGAAGTCAAAGATCTTTAACAAGAGTATTAAATTATAAACCAAATTCAACTGAAGCAAAAAAATTGTTGAGTAAAATTTGAAAAAGAAGGAAACAAAGTGTTATATTTGCAGCCGCTAAGAGATAAATCAATATTTAAAGATATATCGCGGGGTAGAGCAGTTGGTAGCTCATCGGGCTCATAACCCGAAGGTCGTCCGTTCGAGTCGGGCCCCCGCTACACCGAAAAGCTTCAGAGAAATCTGGAGCTTTTTTTGTGCTTATTCTTTAATTAGAAATCAAATACTCTTGAGATATTAAACCCAAGTTTATAGTTGCCATCACCCCAAGAATCTGTTGTGTTGGTAATAAAATCGTTTTCAATAATTCCTGCTGAATTTGATATGTTTAAATGAAATACGTGCCCTCCTGTTTCAATTTCAATTCCTATACTTGCAGGATCGTAATAGCCATTCTCACTTGTTCTAAATTTAGAAAACGTTAGGAAATAATCAGCAACTAATGCTACTCGTTTAGATACTTTTACTCTCCCTGCAAAGCCTACTGCTAGAATATCATTTTTATCTACAGCATTGTTAGATGGATTGAAAATAGTTTGATCGACAAGATTACGGTGAACAAAAGTTGGTAGTACTTCTAAAGAAATAGAAGGGCTAAACTTTCTAGCAATAATTAGTTGGTGAGTATAAGAAAAACGATTTCCTAAATTATCGTATCTATCATCATCTGCTGCTATTGAGGTAGCTGCAACATTTGTAAAATAAGCAGCAGAAATAGGCATACCATTCGTTTTCTGAGATAAAAAACGCCATTTTAAATTTCCATCAATATGCTCCATTGTTTTACTTCTCCCTACTCCAATACTTATGTTGTCAGTTAGCCCGTAATCCAATGAAAAGCGAATATTTGAAGCATTATCTAACCCCCCTAATGAGTGGATAACTGCTGCTTTACCAAGTTGCATATTTCCAAAACGGTGAGTAATTCTAAGTTCTAATGTTTTCTTTTTGGTAGTCTCAATTGTATTCGCATTAATCAATTTTATTCCTTTAAAAGTAGCCATTACTTTTTCTGGAGTGGCTTCTGTTGCTGCTTCATCTTCTATTATATTTAATAAATCATCTTGAGCAAAAAGTTGGTAAGACAGAAAAAAGCAAGCAATTAGTAATAATCTCATTTTCAACATTTATTTAGGTTCAAAAATTACATTAACAGATACTTCAACTTTTTCAGCAATTTTTTTCATCACCATTTTAGGGATTTCAATTTTATGATCTTCTAGTTTAACGTTAAATTTACACATTAAAGTAGTTTTTTTACCTTCAACAACCATTTCCCCAGTAAATTCTCTTTGTTGTTCAACCCCATGGATATTAATTTTTCCTTTTCCTTTTACAGGATATGTTCCATTTTTTTTTAAGTTGACATCCCCAGAATAGGTTCCAGAAAATTGAGCAGTTTTATACTTTTCACTTTCCATGTAATTTTCATTAAAATGCTCTTCCATTAATGGTTTCTCAAACTTAAAACCAATAATAGGAACAATAAAAGCAATCTCACTTTTATCTGTATTCATAATCGCTTTTACCTGTGTATTTTTGGCTTCAATATTTTCCATTGGAGCTTCAGAGAAGAATGAAATTTCTCCAGATGTAGCTTTATAGATAGATTGAGCTTTTAAAATAGATACATTTAATATTAGAATAAAGAGAAGTAGATTTTTCATAATAAGTTATTGAACAGTTAAAGTGCCAGTCATTCCAGAACTAACATGAACATCACATTGATAATTATAATTCCCCGCAGTATTAAATACATAAGAAAAACTCCAGCTATTACTTACATTGTTTCCAAAGCCTTCAGGATTTGAGGGGAAAGTAGCAATCGTTCCATTAACATTATGAAAGCCTGAAGAATTTGTCCATTCAACAGTATCTCCAATAGCAATAGTTAATGAACTTGGGCTAAAAGTACCTGAAAGCAAATTAACAGAATACTTTATCGGACCATTACTTAAAGTTGTATCATTATTTATTGGTACTGGTAATTCTAACTTGTTGTATGAACAAGAATAAAAAGCAAGACCAAGGATTAAATAAAGCCTATTGAATAACCATTTTTTCTGTTGTAGAACCATCTTTCGTATATAATTTCATAAAATAAGTACCCGTTGCTAGATTAGATACATCTATGCTCCTTTGTGGAGAATTTTTTGTTAAAACGATTTCTCCAATATTATTTAAAACGTCAACTTGAGTGTAAGTTTTATTTCTTGACAAGTTAATTATACCTGTAGTTGGGTTTGGATATGAATTAGAAGTCAACGGATTTATTTCTTTAACAGAAGTAGAAGTGTTTACTGTAATTGTTCCAAACATTGAGGTTGTATGAATTCCACATCTATAATCATATTCACCAGGAACATTAAAGATATACTGGAAAGTCCAAGGAGCACTTCCGTCACCTGAGTTGTCAAATGATTCTGGGTTTGATGGATATGTTGCTTGTGCTCCATCAATGTTATGAAATCCTTGAACATTATCAAAAACAACAGTGTCGCCTTGAGTAATTACTAAATTAGCTGGTGTAAAGCTAAAATTTTCTACAACAACTGTATATTTTGTTTGAGCAAAAATTAAAGTTGAGGTTAATAAGAATGAAGAGAGTAATAGTTTTTTCATAGTTTTTTATGTTAAAAGCCCTTTTCATCAATAAGTCAGTTTTGTGTCAACTTATTTCAGGATGGGACAAATCTATTACTGTCTTACAATCTTGTAAATACTGTTTGAGTTTCCTTCTGTTATTCTTAATAAGTAAACACCTTTGCTTTCATCAGTTAAATCAACTTCAATGTTGTTTGTTGTTACATTGTTTGCTTGTTCAACTAGTCGCCCTTCAAGGGTTGTTATAGTATAACTAACGGCTTGATTTGTATTCGCTAAGCGAATTGTAAACATTCCATTTGTTGGGTTAGGGTAAATTGAAACAACATTACTTGCAGCTTCTTTTATTCCTACTCCAGTTATGTTTTCACATGCTGAAGTATCTGAACAAGAACCTACAGTTACAATCACTGCATAATTACCATTTACAGTTGCTGTAAAACTTTGACCTGTCTCTGATGCTATAGGTGCATTAGCATTGTCACAATCTAACCACTGGTAACTGGCTCCACTTTGGTTGGCCGTTAATGTTGGTGAGGTATTGCTTACCGTAATGTCTATGGCAGGTTCTACCGTTAAGTTAATCGTCACGGTACTGTCACAGTTATTAGGTCCTACATTAGTAAACACCTCTGTTGCCCCTGTAACACTAGTGTTGTAGGTAGTTCCATTAACAACAATGCTGTCTCCATCACAAATAGTGTTGGTTACACTTCCTGTTAAAGCAGGTAAAACGTTTAAGTTAATGGTTACCGTACTATCGCAATTGTTTGGACCAACATTGGTAAATACCTCAGTTCCGTTTGGAG